>DASTPO010000315.1:0-5126 GCA_035762225.1 Candidatus Angelobacter sp. | reverse complement strand
AAAAGCTGGATCTGCTGGCCCTGGCTGACCAGAACTATCACAAGTATCTGACCATCCTCCCTGAAGGTCCAAAGGCGAAAGAGGCGCAAGCCGGAATCCAGCGGCTGGATCCTCAAGTGGCGCGGCTGAAACCGGCCGCGGGTGGCGAGGACACGGCCAAAGCTGCTGCCCATGACGTGAATGTCGGTGAAACTTATCTCTCAGCCAATAATTTTGACGCTGCGCGGCTGCGCTTTGAAGACGCGCTGCGGCTCGCTCCCGACAATCCTGTGGCTTATTTCCGCCTGGCTCAGAGCCTGCAAGGCATGCAGCGCCTGGATCCGGCGCGCATGAATTACCGCAAGTATCTGGAGCTGGAACCCAAAGGCAAGTTCGCCAAAGACGCCAAAAAGGCCATTGACGATATCGGTTATGTGATCGGCAAATAAGCTTACTGTTTGCGCAAGAAAGCGCCGGAACTGGCGTCAATCAGCACTGTAAGCTTCCCTGTGGATTCACTGCCGCCATAGATAACATGCCAGCGTAACTGGCTCGATTGGACGTCCCAGTCCAGCAGGTAGGTGACGGTGGTTTTAGGGGCTTTTTCCAGAACCTGCTTGCCGCCATGTTGCTGCGCCACTTCAAAGGCCTTGTCGGTATCCACCTTCAGGAAGTTCAGATCAAATGCGCGGGCTGCACGGTTGGAGGGGTTGTAAGAATCCTCGGCGCCGTGGTCCACGCCTTTTACTGAATCACCGGAGGAAACGCCCGACCAGCTAAAGGCCTCGGCTTTCTGCTTTGAAATCGACGCAAATTCCGCGCGCCAGAAGTTGGCTTTGCCGTCATGGCCGTCACTTTCTTTCAGGTTGGTCGATTCCAGTCGTACGGGCTGCGCATCGCCCACCCAGAAGTGCGCCGGCACCAGCATTTTTTGCAGCGCGAAACGTCCGGTTTCCATCTGGCTGGTGGATGGCGTGGGCGTGGCTTCAGTGGCTGTCTTTGGCGCCGAGTCACATCCAAGCAGCAGAAGAAAAGCCGTGATGAACGAGAAAATGCCCGCTTTGCGTGCGATTGTCATGGTGAATGGCAGAGTCACAGTTTCATTCTAGACGAGAGCTGTTCATTCCGCGGTTTACCAAGGTGTATGTCTTTTGGAACCTAGTCGCTCACCGGGACTCCGGCTTTACGGGCCTGTTCCTGAAGATCTTCAAGCTTTTGCTGCGCGGCCTCCACGGCCTGTTTCTTGGTATCGATCTCGCCCTGCTCTTTGCGGCTATCCTCAGCGTACTTGGCCTGGTCGCGCAACATGGTGCCTGCGTCAGCATAGTAGGCTGCGGCGCGAAGGCGCGCCTCGCGCTGCGCGATATCCAGTTCCCTTTGCAGGGTGGAAAGCTCTTTTTTCTGGTCTTCGATCTTCTTTTTCAGATCGTCATTTTTCTGCGCCGGTGAGCTCGATGCATCTTTCCTGGCGTCTTTGCTGTCAGCCGCTTTTGCGTCGCCATTCTTGTCGTCGCTCTTTTTCGCGTTCTCGTCGCTGGCGGCCGGTGGAGGCGCCGTGGAGCGGGCAAAAGTATCGTCATCCAGGCGAGTGCTGGCGGTGGCATGCTTCTTGGCGCGGTTGGCGCGAGCAATGTCGCCCAGAGATTGTTGTTGCCCCAATGCCCCAGCGGCAAACAAACCCATCACGCAAATCACCAGACTTTTCATAATCCTGCACCCACCCTGATCTGTTTATTCCATTATTGTACAGCTGCTGCCAGATGCATTCTCCAGCATTCAAGGGGTGGAAACGATAGGGTAAACGCTCTATCGGACTGACGTAACTTTGCTTGTTGTCACTGGCCTGGGAACCAGTGATCAATGCAGCGATCCCAGCCCGGAAACATGAATATACCAGCGCACCAGTTCCATCCCCAGAAACGCGGAGAACAGAGCGGCCGTTCCCAGGAAAACGCCAAAAGGGATCTCAAAATTGCGGTAGATGAGAATGGCGGACCGCCATGCCCGGCTTCGCGAGGCGCCGAATGGCTCGGCGGAATGGCGCCTGCGCCGGCGCGACATGCGCTTCACCCAGACCCATCCGATCAGAAAAACACCAAAGAAGCTGCCCACCACCGACGCCAGCAGCAGCACCAGCAGCGCAAGCTTGACGCCCAGAAACGCGCCGATCATCGCCATCAGCTTTACGTCGCCGCGGCCCATGCCTTCCATGCCGCGGATGGCTTCGTACAGTAAGGCGATTCCCAGAATAATGGCCCAGCCCAGCACCGCTCCCGCCGCCGCGCTGATCAGTGAAAGCACACGCCAGTTTTCCACGCCGGGGACGGGAAAATCGCACATTGGCACCAACAGGCTGAAGGCCAGTCCCAGAACGATGCCCGGTTTGGTCAGAAGGTCGGGCAGGAGTTTGGTCTCCGCATCGGTAAAGACCAGCCCGATCAGCAGAAATGAAAGCACGCAGAACTTGACGGCCACAAAAAACGGGTTGATTCCATCGGGTACATTGCAGTGCAGCAATATCCAGGTTGTCGCCCGCGGCGCGTTCAGCCATGCCAGAGCAAACAGGATGCCGGTAAGCAATTCAACCGCGGCGTATCGCGGCGAAATGGAAGTCTTGCACTTGCGGCACTTTCCCCGCAGAATCAGCCAGCTCAACACCGGGATGTTGTCATAGGCGGCTATCGGGGCTTCACATCCGGGACAGGCCGAACGGGGGCTGACTACTGAAATCTCCCGCGGCATGCGATAAATGCAGACATTCAGGAAGCTGCCGAAAACCAGGCCGAACAAAAAGAACGCCGCGGCAAAAAAATAGATGTTCCCGGCAAAATCAAAAATATTCAGGACGCGCTCCGCAGATGGGATTTCCAGAGCAGATTATACCCACGTTGGCGCGATCACCGGATTACTCAGGGGCTATCTCTTGTGCGCTGCAACGGAAGAATGCGCCGCCGGGTTCCAGGGTGGCTTCAGTCTTTATCAGGAATTCTCAGGATGTGGCCTGCGAGCGCAGGGGCATGCGCAATCGCCGGAGGCAGGTCGCCGATCCAATTCACTTCTTTGCGATTGGCCAGGCGCATTTCCGGATCCAGAGTTTTCCAGCCTGAGCCATTCTGCTCGCGAATCGCGACGTTAAATCCCAGTTCTCCGTTGGTATGCTCGGCCTCGCTCCATTCGAATAGCGACGCCTCAAGCTCCTCCGCAAGCGCTTCCTGAGGCAGCAGGCAAAGCACCCAGGGATTGCGCGCGTCCTGGGAATAAGCTCCGCGATCGACGCCGGGCACGGCCGCAATCACGCGAGCGCCGTGCTCGCGTGCAACCTTGACCGTTTCATCCTTGGAACCGTGGTCCACTACGATGACCTCGTCACAGGGCCGCAGGGAGTCCAGAACGCGTCCCAGGCTGCGCTCGTTGTCGCACGCGTGGATCAAAGCGCTGATCTTTGTTTTAGCCATCTCTATGATGTTGGATGCCGCTTTTGCCCAGATCGAAATCCTAAATCTCCAGGCCGCTGCAATACAGCCCTCGCGTATTCGCGCTCTAAAAATGAAACGCCGCCTTGCGGCGGCGTCTCATGCTCTGCTGCTGCACAATTACTTGTTCATCGCCGACGGGCTGCTTCCCGGCGTGACCGTCAACGCATTTTGCAACTGGAAGGCAACAATGGCTTCCGGCTTCAGGTCGATTTGCTGGCCTTTGGTCGCTGCGGAAACGCCTGTTCCCGCGCCGGCTCCGGCAGCCGCGCCAATGGCAGCTCCTTTGCCGCCGCCAAAGATGCCACCCAACACCGCGCCCACCGCGGCGCCGCCGCCAACTTTGGCTGCGGTGGATTTGCCCCGGCCATTGCCTGACTTCGTCCATTGATTGGTTTGCAGGCTATAGCTGCGGCCGTTCATGGTGAGCTTGGTCAATTCCAGCGTCAGTACGGATTGACCGGCGAACCGCCCGGCCGATCTCACGTCCACCACCCGCCCTTCAACATCGGCGGTGGTGGGTATTACCGTCTGGTCACCGATCGAAACCGGAGAAGAGATGGAGCCGTGGAACACATCTCCCACCTGAGCCTTTTCCGAATCCACTTCGTCATTCAGGCGAATGCTGATCTGCGTTCCCGAAGGAATTGTGACCTTCTGCGGGGGTGTGGGAACAGGCGGGGCCACCGGCTGGCTGGACTGCGCCGTGTCCGACCCGGTCACCGCGTTGCTCCCAGTGCTGGTAGCTGTGGACGGCACGGTGGTGCGCAAACCGTTATCGCCGCTGTCGTTGGACGATGGCCGAGAATTGTAGCTGCGGGCGCGCGTGCGCGGCGATGGCCGGCGCTCTTCGCGGGCCGGAGGCGGCGGAGCGGTGTTGCTGGCCGTCTCTTGCGGCTGGCTGTTTTGATCAGCCGCTGTGCTCGGCGCAACCTGCAGGTTGTTCACCACGGTCTTTACGCCTTCCACCTGCGCCGCGTCGTTCGCTGCGGCGTTCCGTGCAGCATCGCTGCTGACGGTACCGGTAAGCGTCACCACGCCATTGTTGGCGTTGATGTTGAGCTGCTTGTCCGGAATCGCATTGTCAGAATTCAATTTGGTTTGCACATCGGAGGCGACCTGCGCGTCCGTATGCGTTCCCATACGCGAGCATCCCGCAGTCACCAGGGCCGCGGTAACAAGGACCACCCAAAGACTTCTCTTCATAGACATGACTCCCTCTCAATTTTGGTGGCGTATACGGGTTTAGATGCAGAGCTGCTCAATAAGACTGTATCCAAATGTAAATTTTTGTTGGTGAATGACTTACAGCTTGCCCTCGCCGGGAATCCGGCCTGATTCCCTGCTCTCATTTTAACCCCGCACGCCGGGCAAGTTGCTGAAATCAGCATTGAATTGCGCAGAGGGTATTACTTAGTACTATGCCGTCCGCACCCGCTGAATCCGCGGGGATTAACACCCAAAAGCCGCTCCATGGGACGAATATCACAGGAAGAGCCTTCGCGCAGCATCCTCAGCTGGTCCACTGTGACCGGCGGATTTTTCAGCACAGTTTGCGCCACCCGCGCGCCGGCAAACATCAGCGGCATGGGGATATGAATAGCCGGCTTGCGCACGCCGGCGCAGCGCGCGATCTCAGCCAGCACCTCATTCAGTGAGAGCTCGTCTGCTCCG
>DASTPO010000314.1:0-2644 GCA_035762225.1 Candidatus Angelobacter sp. | reverse complement strand
ACGTTGGCACACTTCAATGAATCGTCCATGCGTTCATAACACAGGTGAACATTCGATACTCCCGGCGATTACCGTGCTGCATAATGGGCCAAGGTTTGCAGAGAAAATCCTGAGAGGAAAAAGGCGACCAGAGATTGATTTCCGGCAACCTGGGCTTGGCTAAGACGGAAGAGTTGTTTCGCATGACCCGTCTCAGCGTCGACTATGACGCTGCGGGCGGGAACGTGGTCCATGCGTTGCGCGAGGTGGACTTTGAGATAGCCGCGGGCCAGACCGTTGGAGTGCTGGGTGAGTCGGGATCGGGCAAAAGTTCGCTGGCATTGGCGATGATGCGGCTGCTCCCGCGCAACGCCCGCATCGTTTCAGGAGGCATTCAATATCGCAGCCGCGATTGGATGGCATTCTCCCGGCAACAGCTCAGACAGGTGCGCGGCGCTGAAGTAGCTCTGATTTCACAGGAGCCGGCGCTGGCTCTGAACCCGGTCCTCCCGTTGGGCACGCAAATTATCGATGTGCTCAAGGCCCATAACGTCATCGACTCGTCGTTGCTCGCCGCTAAGAGCAAAGAAATGTTGCGCGAAGTGGGATTTGAGGATCCCGAGCGCATTCTTCGCGCCTATCCACACCAGCTCAGCGGCGGACAGCGGCAGCGCGTAGCCATTGCGCAGGCGCTGGTGTGCCGCCCGCAATTGCTGATTGCCGACGAGCCTTTGAGTTCGCTTGATGCTGCTACTCAGGCGGATATCGTGGACCTGCTGCGCCGGCTCAAGCAGGAGTTGAACCTGGCGATGGTGTTTATCACGCATAACGCAGGAGTCCTCTCCTCGTTGGCTGACCGCATTGTGATCATGCGCGCGGGCGAGACGCTGGCCCACGGATCGATGCAGGAGTTGCAGCGCAGCGCGGACCCGTACATACAGGGCTTGCTGTTTCCCGAAAGAATCGTTGCCACAGCGGCAAAGCACGCTGGTGGGTCGAACGACGCTGTCAGGCCGCTACTGCAGGTGCGGAACGTGAGCAAGCGATTCATCCAGCAGCGCCTGCTCTCACGCAGGAAATTTATTGTGCACGCGCTCGAGGGTATCGACCTGGAATTGCGCGAAGGCTCAACCGTGGCGGTGCTCGGGCGTTCGGGGTCAGGGAAGTCAACGCTGGCGCGCTGCATTGCCGGCTTTGAAACGCCGGATTCAGGCGAGATTCTGCTTGAGGGCCAAAGCCGGCGGCAGTCGCGCAAGATTCAGATGATCTTCCAGGATGCAGCGACCTCGCTGAATCCGCGCTTCACCGCGCGGCAGATCGTGGCCGAACCCATGGAGATCGCAGGCTGGAAGACGGAAGTGGACCGCACTTCGCGTGCTCTGGCGCTGATGGATGAGGTTGGGCTTGATCCTGAATGGGCTGGGCGGCCGGCGGCCGAATTCAGTGGGGGCCAGCGGCAACGCCTGGCGCTGGCGCGCGCGCTGGCGGCCGAGCCTCGCCTGCTCATCATGGATGAAGCGCTCTCCGGCCTGGACATGCCGCTGCAAGCGCAGATGATGCGCCTGCTCATGGACTTGCAGGACCGTCATGGACTGACCTATCTCTATATTTCGCATGATCTCGCCTTCATTTCGCTTTTTGCCCAGGAAGTTGTGGTGATGGAAGCGGGAAAGATAGTGGAGCGCCTTGCGCCCTCGCGGCTTGGTCAAAGCTCACATCCGGCCACACGGTCGCTGGTTGAAGCCAGTGAGCGACTACACGCGCCTGGCATGGAGGTCCCGGCATGATCCGTTACCTTGCCCGCCGGATCGGACACGGCATCGTCATGCTGTTGGGGCTTTCTATCCTGATGTTTCTGCTTTTGCAGGCCGCACCGGGAGAGTTTCTCAGCGAGATAAAACTCAACTCGCAGGTTTCAGCCGAGACTGTCGCTGGATTGCGCTCGCAATACGGGCTGGACCGGCCTTTGCCCGTGCGCTATTGGAAATGGGTGAAATCTTCAGCACAGGGCGACTTCGGATATTCATTCGCGTACAACACTCCGGTCTCCACGTTGTTGTGGCCGCGTGCCCGGAACACCCTGCTGCTCACCATTCCCGCGGTTCTGATCTCGTGGCTCATTGCGGTGCCGATTGGCGTTCTAATGGCGACGCAACGCAAAGGAAGCTGGATTGACCGGCTGTTTTCCGGAGGCACGTCAACTCTGTTGGCGCTGCCTGACGTGCTGATCGCGTTGCTGGCATTGCTCGTAGCCCTTAAGACAGGAATCTTTCCCGTTGGCGGCATGACTTCCGTCAGCGCCACGGAGCAAAGCGCCTGGGAATGGCTGCGCGACGTGGCCTGGCACATGATATTGCCGGTAACAGCGCTGGTGATCGGGTCGCTGACCATCATCTTGCGGCACGTGCGCGCCAGCGTGAGCGAAGTGCTGGAGTCTTCCTACATGCACGCGGCGGAAGGGCACGGCTTGCCGCGATTCAAGCTTCTGTTTCGTTACGCGTTGCCCGCGGCGGCCAATCCGCTGATCTCGCTGTTTGGGCTATCCGTTGCGCTGCTTCTCAGCATTTCGCTGTTGATTGAAGTGGTCATGAGCTGGCCGGGAATAGGGCCGTTGCTGCTGGAGGCGATTCTCGCCCGAGATCTTTTTGTCGTTATCGGCGCGGTC
>DASTPO010000313.1:0-8033 GCA_035762225.1 Candidatus Angelobacter sp. | reverse complement strand
ACGGCATGGATTACCTTCGCGAACAGCTGTTGCAGCACCCTGAATATGAAGCGCCTGTGCGTGAACTTTTTGCAAGACAAGCGGCGAACATTCCGCAGCGAACTGATTTTATTTTTACGCCAAACCCGCTGGGACTGGATCGTGATCGAATCCAGGCTCTTTCATACGCAAACCACAACCAGCGCATGCGCGAGGCGGGGTTGGATGGACTGGTTGCTGCCTAGATTTCCAGGGGATCAAATGCTCATAGCGGTCCGGAGCTGGCGTACCGAGGTTCCGGCCGTGGCCAGTTTGGCCGTAATGGTGCAATTGCGTCCTTTGGCTTTAGCTTTGTAAAGAGCCTGGTCTGCCATGCGGAGCACTTCTGCGGGGGCGAGGTGATCGCCGACACATGAAGCCAGACCAACGCTTACGGTAACGTTGGTTTCTCTCTTGCTGCCACGCCCGATGGCGCTGTTCCCTTTTCGGCGACGGTCTTTGCCGCGCACCACGAATCTGGACTGCTCGATGACCCGCCTCATGCGGTCAAGATAGACGAAAACTTCTTCTGACGCTTTGCCGGGAAACACGATTGCGAATTCTTCTCCGCCATAGCGGTAAGCCCGGCCACCGCCGGTGATGTGGGACAGCCGTGACGCCACCATCCGCAGAGCCTGGTCGCCTGCTTCATGACCATAACTGTCATTGAATTTCTTGAAGTGGTCCACATCCAGCATGGCGATGCTGTAAGAATCGCCCAGCTTAAGCAGCGCTTCATTCAACGATCTGCGGCTGGGAAGCTGGGTCAGTTCATCGAGATAAGCCATGGCATAGGATGTCTCGATCAACGCCACGATCAAAGCCAAGCCGCCGGATGCGAAGAAGACGCCATCCAGATGAGTGCCGGCCGCCGTTCGCAGGGCTACAAATGCCGCAACGAGACTCCATAACAGGCTGCTCTCAACCGCCTTGTATCGACGGACTAACGGAACCGTGATCACCACGGCGGCGAGAACAAACGCCAGCAGCGCGGGCTGGGATAAACCACTCCATCGGGAAAACGCCAGCGGAGCAAAAGCCCTGCTTATCTGGCCTGCGGCCCTGGCCA
Organism: Candidatus Angelobacter sp.; assembly: GCA_035762225.1. Classification (GTDB taxonomy): domain Bacteria; phylum Acidobacteriota; class Terriglobia; order Terriglobales; family Acidobacteriaceae; genus Angelobacter. The sequence goes on along the minus strand of DASTPO010000313.1, from coordinate 6,946 downwards.
GCGCCGGCAGGCATAAAGCCCATACTGCAAGGATCTGGGCGACCACCATGGCCAGGCGCTTGCGTCCGGTTGGCGAGATAATGCCGCGTTCTTTCAAGAATGCAAGAACCAGCAGGTTCAGGGGCAACAGCAATGCCACCACATTAACCGTAATCTGCGAGGCCCGCGCCGTGAGATGTGGCAGGGCAAAAGCGAATGTTAATTGTGCCAGGAACAGCACCAACAAGGCAAAGAATAGCCGGCTACGGCGAAAGAACGCGCTCAAAGCCAGCCCGGCGCCAAAAACCACCAACGGGAAGAAACGGACCAGCGGCGAGTGCGGATCAGCAAGGACGCCAACTCGAATCAACAGAGCAGATATTACGATCAGCAAACTTCCTGGAAGAGTGAGGCGATAAATAATCTTGAATATTTTGGCGTTTGCCTGGATCACTTGGCCGCGCTCCCATATTTTGTGGATTCCAGCGCTGCACGTAAGCTGCTGATTTATATTGGCTTACGTCCCCATTGGTCTGCGCCGGATGGATCGAATATATAGAGACGGCCGCGTCTGGGAACAGATGCCATTGGTGCGATGACCTAATTCTGTCCTACCCCTAAACTCCTGGGTCTTTCGGTTTGGCTAACGCCTTGCTAATGCGGATAAAAGCCTGTCCACAGCGGACACCACGTCGTTCCGACCGGAACCTATACATGCACGTGCGAAAACATACCCTGCCATGTAGAATGGCCCGCTGACCCTTACAAACTGAACCGCTGGGATCATCTGCCATTACTATTTTTTGTCGCAGTTTCCACAACTGCCCCAAGCCATGGAGGAGAAAGCGCAATGAAATACGCCGCAGAGCTGTTTGGTACCTTTGTTCTGGTGTTTGCCGGATTGGGCACCGCCGTAATCTCCGGAGGGCAAGTTCATAACGTCGGCGTTGCCATGGCGTTTGGCTTGTCATTGCTGGCCATGGCTTATGCCCTTGGTCCGGTATCCGGATGCCACATCAACCCGGCCGTCACCCTGGGAATGCTGGTGGCGCGGCGTATGGGGGTCAAGGAAGCCCTGGGATATTGGATCGCTCAAATCATCGGTGGGATCATTGGCGCCGGCGTGGTGCTTTTTATTGCCACCCATGCACCGGGCGGCTCGCTTGATTCCCTGGCCGGCGCGGCTAATGGTTTTGGGGAGCACTCGCCCGGACATTACACGATGTGGGCTTGCTTCGTCGCCGAAATGTTCCTGACCATGCTGCTGGTTTTCACCGTTCTGGGGGCCACCGATGACCGCGCCCCGGCGGGATTCGCCGGAATCCCCATTGGCTTGATTCTCACCGTAATCATTCTCGCCGGAATTCCCATTACCAATGGTTCGTTCAATCCGGCGCGCAGTATCGGACCTGCGGTATTCGTGGGCGGATGGGCGCTGGATCAGCTGTGGCTGTTCATAGTCGCGCCATTGCTGGGCGGTATCATGGCCGCCCGCATCTACATGGGAATTCGCATTCCAGGTCCGCTCATCACCGCCAAACAGGCGGAGCAGGTGCTGCCAAGCCAGCAGGCAGAACGCCGCCAGAGATCGTGAGACTGCTTAAAACGGAAGTCGCGAGATACAAAAGGCGCGTCCTAAAAGACGCGCCTTTTTCACTTCAAATCGATACAGCCGTTCAGATCTTTGCCAGTTCGACCCTTCGGTTCTTTGCCCGGCCCGCTTCGGTGCCATTGTCTGCCACCGGCTTGCTTGCGCCGAATCCCTTGGCTGTGAGCCGTGACGTGGCAATTCCCTTGCCCGCCAGCCAGGCCACAACGGCCTGTGCTCGTTTCTCTGAGAGCGCCTGGTTGGCAGCGGCGTTTCCTTGATTGTCAGTATGGCCTTCCACGCGCAATTTGAGATCCGCATTCTGCTGAAGCAACTTCACAATCTCGTCCAGGACCTTTGCCGAAGCCGGTTGAATGGTCGCTTTGCCGGTATCAAACTGGATGCCGTAAACCGCTACGTGGCCTGATTTGTTCAGTTCTTCGGAAAGACTGGAAGCATCGGCGGTTACCTCCTGCTCCATGGCTTTTTCCGTAACGATGGTCTGGTAATAATAGGAGCCCTTGTTATCCAGCCCAAACCACGTTGTGCCTTTGTGCGCGGTGATGATGGCAGGCGACTCTTCAAAATCGATGGTGAACCCAGCCTTCTTCAACGCGGCTTCGAAATTGCGAAATACCTGGATCTCGCTCACGCCCTCGCGCGTCCCAACGTCCCAGTAGTGATATTCCCCTTCCACAGTTTTTTCTTTATCGTTGCCATCCGCATCCTTGCCTAACGGAAGTTTGGCTTGCTCAAATTCTTTATTGTCACAAGAATGAATGGTGCTGCCAGGCATGCGCGTGATCAGCGGAGAATCCTTGCAGCCTTCAGCGTCCTGTTCCTGCGCATTCACGGCTGCGGCGCTCAACGCCATTGCACAGCACAGGGAGAGATAAAGCAGAGGTCTCATTGATGTCGCTCCGGTTTGTGAGTATTAGCCCGCAATATCCTAATAGAAAACTTAGTCTTCGGGGGCTTGCCTGAGGGATTTGGGAAAAGCTAGGCGCCGTCCCGGTCTTGGACCTTTCGGTGGCTCCAGCAAAGGAAAAAGGCGGCCGAAGCCGCCTTTTATCCTGAAAACTGTTGGGACTAGAGAGCGCGAACGTTCTCTGCCTGCCAGCCTTTCTTTCCTTTGGTCACAGTGAATTCAACCGCCTGGCCGTCTTGCAGGCTGCGGTATCCGTCTGACTGGATAGCGGAGAAATGCACGAAAACGTCTTCCCCGTTTTGGCGTGAGATAAAACCAAATCCCTTAGCGGCGTTGAACCACTTAACTGTTCCTTGTTCCATTTGCTTTTTTTCCTAATATTGATTTGACGCTGGAAAGATTTATCGAGTTTTCGGCAGGTAGCAGAACTTGAGCTCTCTTGCAGAAGATTCAACAATTCGTTTTCTAACGCGATTCTTAAGGTATCACAGAGACTCTCATAAAATCATCTAAATAGTCACTTTCACGGGCTATTCCATGGGTCACGGCCAGGTTCGCCTGGACATGGCTAAGAGATATCTGGCACTTTATCTTTCCAGCTCACGATTTTTGTTGAGTTTGGTTAAGCCCAGGGGAGTAGAATTTGAGTAAGGTACACGTCATTTGCGCGAAGCTGGTCTCAGTCCGATTACCGGACCTACCTTGGTGTTTGAAAGCACCAAAGAAGGAAGCGGAAGCTTCTTCTGCTCCCGCTGCCGCCGCGATTTTCACACCGAAAATCCGCTCGACGCTTTCAAGGCTTTTTATCACCACCAGCCCAAATGTTCTGCCCGGCGCCTTCCCCAGCTAAAGCCAGCGATCGCACGCTAGCGGATTGGGCTGCGGCGCAAGGGCTACCGGTAATATCCCTGCCGTGCTTCCAGAACCACATTGCCTGCGGTCCTCTTTGCTTCGGGAGTCAATCTCACCTTAATGGCGCAGTATTTACCCTTGGGCTTTTGGGCAGTCGGATGATAGCCCAGGCTGTAGCGCATGCGCAGGTCGTCGATCAGCCCGGCAAGCTTATCGCTCAATTCCTTCTTCCTGAACTCGATTACCTGGCCGCCGGTGGCTGCGGCATATTTGTTTACCTCACCCGGCGGATGCAGCATGGTTTCAGCGGGGTGGGCCCGCAGATGCGCATCGCCATCCACTGACAAATCGCTCTGCTTCACCAGGGAACAAACCGTGGTGCTGGTACGCAGGAGTTTCTCCATGGCTTCTTTTTGTGAATGTGGCATGGCACCTTTCAGGCTACGGCGGTAGCGCAGGGGAATCGCGTCTTCTGAAGGGACGTTCGGGACATCGTCAGTGAGCCAGATGATCACGCGCCGGCTGGAGGGATCTTTGCTTGCGGCCAGTTGCTCTGCCGCCTGGAATATTCCCTCGTTGAAAAAGGCGGCTTCATCGCTCTTCATGCGGCTCGCCTTTTCGATCGCCGCCGCAGCCAGTGCGCGGTCCGTGGTTGCTTCCTGCAACACCTGGGTGGAGGCGGCGTAAGCCATCACCGTGACCTGGTCCTCGGGCTTCAGGTGTTGGAGGGCTTCCAGCGCTCCATCAGCCAGAGACGCCAGCACCGGCCGCACGCTGTCAGTGAGATCAAAGAGAATCACCACCGATAGCGGCAGGGTGTCCTGGCTGAACTCGGTAATCTTCTGCGGCACGTTGTCTTCGTAGATCTGAAAATCATCGCGTTTGAGTGCGCGCTCGGCGCGGCGGGTTTTTTTGTTCAGCACCTGTGCGTCAACCTGGACCACATGGACGTCCACCCGAAAGACCGGCTCTTCCCCTGGTGTCGCGGTCTGAGCGCATACATGGATCGAAGACAAAACTGACAGCAAGAAAAGGACCAGCCATTGTGGGGCGCTGAGTATATGCCAATTTCCAGGCGGACTGGCGTAGTGGGGTGTTGGCTGGCCGGGTGCGGTCATTGAGGTGACATCTCTATTTTTGCCTGTCTGGAATAGTAATTGAAAACAGTTAAAGCCGCGGGACGGGTAAATCCCTGGCAAATTCATCTGGGATAAGCTGCATCACTCAGCGCTTGTGATCAGGTTTTGTTCGTTCAGACGCACGAAAGTACGAGCACGTCTGTAAACAACTCGTTCGATCATACGGGGTTAGAATACGCGTGGCGTCAACCTGAAGCCCCCTTTTGGGCGCCCCTGCAAAACAAGCTTTTATCAGCATTTGTAAGCACTTACCAGACAGAAGGAGCTGTAATGTCGAAGACCAAGATTTGCAAATCACAGACGATCCAATACCGGACAGCCGGGGGAAAGCGAGCTTCCGCAAGAGCAATGGCCATCCTGGCTTCAGCCATTTTCTGCTGCTTGTTGGCGGTGGCGCCGGCAGCCCAGGCGCAAGAGTATTATTCGCCGGAGCAGCTTGACCATCTGGTTTCAAGGGTCGCTTTGTATCCGGATCCTTTGCTGGCCCAGGTGCTGGCAGCCGCTACTTTTCCTGACCAGGTTCCCGATGCGGCGCGCTGGGCCGATCAACACCACTACCTCAGCGGCGGCGAACTTGCCGAGGCGATTGAGGGCGACCAGCTGCCGTGGGATCCATCGGTCCAGGCTTTGCTGCCTTTCCCGTCCGTGCTGGTGACCATGTCTTCGAACATGGCATGGACCAATGATCTAGGCAACGCTTTTCTCGCCCAGCAACAGGATGTAATGTTCGCGGTCCAGAGAATGCGGCAGCGGGCGCGCGACTTTGGCTACCTGCGCACCGGGCCGCAGATTATTGTTGGCGGCGGGCCTTATATCACCATCATGCCGGCACGCGCTGACTACGTTGTGGTTCCCTATTACGATCCGGTCGTGGTGTATGCGCGTCCGCGGCCCGGATTCTTTATCGGCACCGCCATTGGCTTCCGTTTCGGTGTGACCATGGGTGTTGCTTTCCGGCCGTGGGGTTGGGGCTACAACCGGATTGCCTGGGACCGGCGCGTGGTTTACATCAATAACTCTCCGTGGCAGCGGAACTGGAACAACCGCCACGAATATGTTCATCCCTATGCCATTCGCCACCACTATGAGGAAGTGCGCCACGAGGAACGGCATGAGTTGCATGAACGCAACGAGCATGAGCGCCAGGAAGCGCGCAATGGGCATCCGCGGTTTGAAGAACACCATGACGAGGGGCGACACGAGGAGCGTGGCCACGACAACCGTGGCCACGACAACCGTGGCCATGACAACCGTGGCCATGACAACCGTGGACACGACAACCGTGGACACGACGATCATGGACGCGACGATCACCGCCATGGCGATCACGACGACCACGAACGCTAATTCCTGAACCAGCAAGGCGCGACTCGGCGAGCCGCGCCTTTTTCTCTTAAAACCAGATTCCCAACTAGTTTTCAACGCTGGCGATCTGCACTCGTTTTGAGATCCGGATGCTGCTCCGCGGCTGCTTCGCCGCTTCCGATGAGGCGACGCATGCCGAAACGTCCGGGAATCACTCCCAAGATAGGAATCCTTGGCCGGATCAGAATGTCAGTTGCGTCAATGGCCTGCATGTACTGGCGCGAAAAAAGAGCTTGGGCGAAACGGCTACCAGTGGTGCAGCCCAGAGCCCGAACCACTGAAGCGCGCCACCACACATCGGACGCTATCACGGTTCGACATCCCCGGTGGCGGCAGACAATGGCCGGAAGTACGCATGTCCATCCTCCATCTGTGTACATTACGTCCTCAACTTTCACTTGGCGAAAGAGCCAGGGCATGGCGCAACTTGCGGCGATGGCACGCGCTAATTGGCCGGAATGGAGCACCACAGCCTGTTTCCCTGGTAGCGCCGTAACGACAACACTCAAAGGCAATGTCAGTTCCGCAAAAGTTCGGGGAAGATGATAGTGACAAAAATCAACCAGGGCCTGACTGCCCAGCAGCTTGGGCCAGAAGATCTTTTCGGCGAGAGATTCAATTTCGTCCGCGGAACGGCCTGACGCATAGAGCGCGCCGACCAGGCTGCCGGCGCTGGTACCGGCGATAAAATCCGGCGCCATGCCGCGGCGCTCCAGTACCCGCAAAACGCCAATGTGCGCCATGCCGCGAAAGCCGCCTCCGCTCAGAGCAAGGCCGAGAGAGCAGCTCTCACCGGCGTCGGGCGACGAAATTGGTCGATTTTTTTTCACACCGTGAAAAACAGTCCTTAGAAAATTCATCGCTGGCAGTTCGACATTTGCGCCCAGTGAACTAAGGCCGGACGCCGCTAAATTATTGCAGCCATATGACTCAGGATCGCGCAAGCCGGAGCTTTAACCCTATCGACGCATAGTCCGTATTACGAACCTTAACCCGGACAAACTTAGGGGAAAGTGCCTATTTCACCAGAGTAGATGCTTCCGTAAGGTCACTCAAGAGCAAGCCACTACTGGTCGGGTTTGCTGGCTAATGATT
>DASTPO010000312.1:0-7634 GCA_035762225.1 Candidatus Angelobacter sp. | reverse complement strand
GCAACCGGATTGCTGATCGCCCCGATACCCTCAATGGAAACAGTGACTTCATCACCGGCCACCAACGAGCCTACGCCGGCGGGCGTTCCGGTCAAAACCACGTCGCCGGGCAAAAGCGTCATCACGCGCGAAATAAAGCGCAAAACCACGTCCACGGGAAAAATGAAGGCCGTGGTGCTTTCAGACTGGCGCACCTGGCCATTGACGCGGGATTCCACGCGTACGCCCTTCCAGGGGTCAATTTCATCGGTGACCAATGGCCCAAGCGGACAAAAGGTATCAAAGCCCTTGGCGCGAGTCCATTGCGGATCGCTCTTTTGCAAGTCTCGCGCAGTTACGTCGTTGGCGCAGGTATAGCCCAGGATATAAGGCCGAACATCATCTCCCGCATTCAGATTGCGGCACTGCTTTGCGATTACAACCGTAAGTTCGCCCTCGAACTCAACCCGTTGGGAAAGAGATTTTGGCCGGACAATGGTCTCACCAGGCGAAATGATGGAAGAAGGCGGCTTTAAAAAGATCAGTGGTTCTTTGGGAACCTCATTGCCGAGTTCCTTGGCATGTTCGCTGTAATTGCGACCCACGCAGACAATCTTCGAAGGCATCGCGGGCGCAAGCAGTTTTGCGGAGGAGATTGGCAGTGCGGGCATCTGCAGTGCACGGCTACGGTCCGGTGTCGCACCATCGGGTGCAGCCTGCGTGATTTGTAGCGTACCCGCAACGTTTTCGATGATCCCGAACCGCGGTCCTTCAGGGGAAACGAAACGGCAGTATTTCATCAGTGAATGCTCCGAAAATGAAAAAGGGCCTTCGCGGCGCAGGAGATTCTTCTCATGTGCGCCGGAAGTCCCTTTCTACTATACAGCCGTCATGACGTGCGATGCGACTTACGCGCCGGCCTGCTTGGCCGCCATCTCACCGATAATCGGGAGTTTCATTTCCTGGTTGCCGTACGCTTTGATCATCAGGAGAACCAGGGTCACTAAGACTCCGAGCCACACGACGAACATCAACGGACCCATCATGAAAATGCTCAGACCCCTGGTAATGAACCCGAGAATCATCGACAAGAAGAAGAACGCAATCCACAGAACAAAAACTCCAACATGCAAGAAGATGGACTGGAAGGCGTTAAATCGCACGAAACGGTTCTTGTTGTAAGGCTCAATCACCAGGAACACAATGGAGAGAATAAGCCCGATTCCAAAGGGTACATAAGCAAGCATTGCAGCCACATTGTTGGTCATGCCGGTGCTGGCGGTTCCAGCCTGTGCCGGCGCGGCCGCGGCTCCAGAAGATGTTGTTACGCTCTGTCCCGCAACCGGCGCTCCGCACGCACCGCAAAACCCCGATCCCTCGTTGAGTTGTGCCCCACACTTTGCGCAAAATGCCATAACTCCCTAGACTCCTTCCGGAATTTCCTCTTGTGAGAGAATTTGTTGCGCTACAGCTTAGTCCTCCTTGGCACAGAAGAAAAGGAAACTTATTCCTTAGTCAGCGATTCACGCTGCTGTAAAGCGCCGGACTAAGCGGCGCCGTGAGACTCGCCCAGGACAACTTTGACGTCCATTCGCTTTTTCCCCCGATAAATTGTCAAAGTTATGGTGTCGCCGGAATGGTGGTTCTGGAGCAGATGGGCAAAGTCCATCTGGTCGTCAAAGGACTGGCCATCAACGGCCACAATGAGGTCACCGCCGAGCGTGATCGGTATGTCTCTCAGGTAAGCGCGCTCCGTGCCGGCACGAAGTCCTGCTCGTTCAGCCGCCCCGCCGGGGATTATCTGAACCACCAACAATCCGGAGTCCGCCGCGAGCCCCATCTGTTCCGCCAGTTGGGGGCCGATGGGTACGGTTCGAACACCCAATTCTGGCCGGCGGACTCGGCCCAGATGGACCAGATCATCCAGCACGGCTTTGGCGGTATTGATGGGGATGGCGAAGCCAATTCCAGAGCTTTGTTCCGCTCCGCCGGTAAAAATCATGCTATTGATCCCAATCACCTGGCCGTGAGCGTTGAGCAGCGGACCGCCGGAATTCCCCGGGTTGATGGCGGCGTCAGTCTGAATGGCTTCGTCAATGAAGCCGCGCTCGCCCTTCAACGAGCGGATGGAGCTGATGATGCCGCGGGTCATGGTCCCGCTAAGGCCAAAGGGATTGCCAATGGCATAAACCTTCTGGCCCACAAGCAGGTTTTTGGAATCGCCAATCTCGGCCTGTGGAACCGTCTTGGTGGGGATCTGGATCACAGCAAGATCGTGGATGGGATCGGTGCCCACGATTTGCGCAGCGTATTTCTTTTTGTCGCTGGTATTTACCTCCAGCTGGCGAGAGCCCTCCACCACGTGGAAGTTGGTGAGGATGTGGCCTTCGCCATCGATCACAAATCCTGATCCCATGCCTTGTTGCGGCACAGCGCCATAGAAAAAGTCGTAGGTGACGGCAGTGGAGGTGATGTTGACCACCGAGGGCAGAGCTTTTTTATAGACAGCAATGTTGTTCTGCTCTTCCGAATCAAAGCCGCCGGGCGGCCCCGCGGCATGGGTCAGCTCCACATGGGTCGGGCGCGTGATCCATGAGGGCGCCAGCGGGCCGTTCATGTGGCCGGTTACGTAGTAAAAGGCAGCAACCAATACAGTAGCAAGGACAATCGGACGGAGGTACTTCATAAACTCTCACTTGTCGAAGGTTAGTCTCTTGGCCAGCACTTTCAATTCAACCGAAATGCGCTGCACCTGGTGGCGCGTGACCGCCAGGGGGCCGGAGTTGTCGATGACGAAGTCAGCCCGCCGCGCCTTCTCATCATCCGGCAGTTGGGCTTTGGACCGGCGTTCCACTTCCGCCCTGGCGTCTGCATCACTGATGTCTGCCCGCCTGGAGACGCGCATGACTTTCTGCTCCGGCCGGCAGGTGACCACAATAATTTTGTCAAAACGCGCCTGAACACCAGCTTCAAAAATCAGCGCAGCTTCCACAATGATAACGGCATAAGGATTCTTTGTTCCCAGCTCACGCATCCACTGGTCCTGCCGCTGGATGACCGCCGGGTGCACAATGCGATTTAGTTCCTCAACGCGCTCGCCGTCAAAAGCGGCAGCTGCCAGCTTCGCCCGATCCAGCGTGCCGTCCGGGTTAACGATTCCCTGTCCGAAGTGCTGGATCAGGGCCTGGTAGACCGGTTCGCCCGGCCGGTACAGCTCATGGGCAATCGCATCCGCATCTACGATATCCGCGCCAAACTCGGCAAACATGGCGGCCACGGTTGATTTTCCGCAAGCCATACCGCCGGTGAGGCCCACCCGCAGCACGGCTTAGCTCCGAGCCGGACGCGCTGGACCGCGTCGCCTCTGGCATGCCTTTACAGTGTTGGCCAAGAGCATGGCGATGGTAAGCGGCCCGACGCCGCCGGGCACGGGAGTAATGGCGCCGGCCACGCTCGCGACATGCGGGTCAACATCGCCGACCAGAGTTGAGCCTTTGTCGGCAAATGACTTTTCCCGAGCTGCGTCGCCCAGGAAGAAACGATCAAATTCCCTGCGCTCGGTGATCTTATTGATGCCCACGTCGATGACGGTGGCGCCGGGTTTGACAAAATCCGCGGTCACAAAACCTGGTTTGCCGATGGCCGCCACCAGAATATCCCCCAACCGCGCCACCTCCGGTAAATTGCTGGTGCGGGAATGGCAGACGGTGACAGTGGCATTATTGTTGAGCAAAAGCATTGCCACCGGCTTGCCGACAATATCGCTGCGGCCAATGACCACCGCATGCCGGCCTTCAATCGGAATATTGCTGCGCCGGAGGATTTCAATCACTCCTGCCGGCGTGCATGGAACCAGGCCGGGGCGCTGCGTGGAAAGATTGCCGACGTTGACAGGATGAAATCCGTCCACATCTTTTTCCGGCGAGACTGCGAGCAGCACTTTCTTGGCGTCAACATGCGCGGGCAAAGGAAGCTGCACCAGTATGCCGTCAATCTCAGGATGCTGGTTCAATCGATGAACCATCTCCAGAAGCTCTTCGGTGGTGACGGAGTCTGGCGGGGTAAGGGTTTCACCGAGCACACCCACTTGCTCGCCAGCCTTCACCTTATTGCGTACGTAAATCTCCGACGCGGGGTTGTGGCCGGCCAGAATCACGGACAGTCCGGGCTTTATGCCGGAGTCGGAAAGGCGGCGTACTTCCTCAGCGACTTCGGCCCTGATCTGCGCGGCAATCTTGTTGCCGTCAAGCATGGTTGCAGGCATGGTGGTCAGGTGGAACCGAATATCTTAAATACAAAGGCGAAAAACGTACACCAAGCAGGACTGACAGGACTGGCGGCGCGGAGCAGCCTTCAGACAAGAAGTTTTGATGAAAAGGCCGTAAAATGAAGCCATGATTCTGAAGCAATTGCTGGATGCCTTGGTATGCCCAGTCCCGGAATGTCGCAAGCCTCTGACTCTGGCAGCTGACGAGAATTCGTTGCAATGCACCGGCTGCAGACGAAAATATCCGATTCGCGATGGAATCCCCGTGTTGCTGATCGACCAGGCGGAGATCGTCGGATAACCACCACCGAACTGAAAGATGGTCCCAAGGATTTAAGGCATGCAGATTTTTCAGGCCCTTAGTACACTGATTCTTTCAGAGTTCCTGCGGAAACGGAAATGCAAGGCGCATCAAAGGCGGAGCGGCTTTTCAAAGCGGGTGATAAGGTCCCGGAATCGGGCGTGTACACGGTAATTCACGCCCAACACCGGAGCAATCACGACGCTACTATCTTCGAGGGGGAGCTTTTCCCTGCCTGTGCCGTGTGCCAGACTCAAGTGCGATTCAAGCTGGTTCGACCAGCAGGACTGATCTCCGGAGACTCTGATTTTCAACAAAACCCCGGTGCGAAAGGCTGATTGTAAAGTTTTGTGTGGCAAAGAGTGAAAAAATAGTTGCAAGCCCTCGCGCCGACGCGTATATAAACTTCTAGCTCCTACCATGAGAAGAATGGTTTCATCGCACATCCAAGCCTCGCGCCGTCTGCTGTCGGCCACCAAGGGCCGCGGCGGGAAGTCTCGTCCGCATTCCCAGCGCCTGGATCGCTCACTCCCTATGTTCAGCGCGGGCGAACCGGTCAAGGAAACCGGTATCTACGAAGTGATTCATGACGCCGCCCATCGAGATGCTCATGAAGCCGTCATGCTGAACGGAGAATCATTTCCGATATGCGATACCTGTGAGCAGCGGGTGCGTTTTCGCCTGATTCGTACCGCTCCATACATATTTCAGGATGAGGATTTCTGCGAGCAGAACTAAACGCCCTGCTCCAGACTAAGCGGCTTCAATCTTTTTTGCGCGTGCATCGATATCCAGCGAACGCAGGTAGTCGGCAAAATCCGGCCCCAGGTCGGAGCGCTTCAATGCGAATTCCACGGTAGCTTTCAGAAAGCCCAGCTTGTCGCCGGTATCATGGCGCTTGCCTTCAAAGTTGTAGCCATAAATGCTCTCGCCACCGCTGAGCAGGCCGCGCAGGCCGTCAGTGAGTTGCAATTCGCCGCCGGTGCCAAGCGGGGTGCGCTCCAGGGTCTCAAAGATGGTCGGCGTAAGAATGTAGCGACCAATGATGGCAAGATTCGATGGCGCTTCCTCAGGCTTGGGCTTCTCCACCAGATTCCGCACGTTGTAGGCGCGACCGTTGAATTTACCCTCAATACGTTCGGCATCCAGCACGCCGTACGACGAGATAGCTGGGCCGTTGACCTCCTGCGTGGCAATGATGGAGCATTGCGATTCCTCGAATACTTCCATCATCTGCTTGAGGCAGGGTTTTTGCGCATCGATCACGTCGTCCGCCAGCAGAACGGCAAAAGGTTCATTGCCGACCAGCTCACGGGCCATCAACACCGCATGCCCCAGCCCCATGGCTTCTTTCTGGCGCACGTAAGCGACGTGGATCATGTCTGAAATCTGGCGGACAATGGCCAGCAAATCTGTCTTGCCGCGCTCTTCCAGCATCTTCTCGAGTTCGTAGCTGACATCAAAATGGTCTTCGATTGACGTCTTGCCGCGGCCGGTAATGATGATGATCTGATCGCAGCCGGCGGCCATGGCCTCTTCCACCCCGTACTGGATGATCGGCTTGTCCACGAGCGGAAGCATTTCCTTGGGCTGCGCCTTGGTGGCGGGAAGAAAGCGCGTGCCCAGTCCGGCAGCGGGAAAAACGGCCTTGCGAACTCTCATTTTCATGGTTGAATCTGGACCAGCCTCATACGGAAATTGAACGCAGTATTAAGATGCAGGAATTCTACATGAGATAGTATTCAGCTCTGCCCAATCGTCCCAGCAGAAAACGCCGTATGCATTGCCGGCCGTTTGGCTTAGAGTACCGGGCTGTTGTCCCCGATCATCAAGGCGCGTATCAACCGGATGGGCGGAAAGCCCTGCTTCAGGAATTCATTGTGAAAGTTCTCCAGCGAGAATTTTTCTCCCATCTTCTTTTTGTAGTCGTCACGCAGCTTCAGTATCTCCAGCTTGCCGAGCGTGTAATAAAGATACGTTGGATCAGATGTCCCGCGCTTGGTCTCACGCATGGCGTTAACCCGGGTTTGATAGCCTTCTTTCAAGAAGAAGTCTACGCCTTCATCAAAGGTCATCTTACCGGTGTGCATCTGGATGCCGACGATGAATCGAGCGTTCCGCAGCAACGCATCCTGAAGCTGGCCCAGGCGCAGCTTCAAAAATGCCGTGTCGTGGTCCGCATCCTGCCCGGGAGTTCGGCCATATCCTTCATCCAGCATCATTTGCTCGCTGTAATGCGCCCAGCCTTCCGCGTTGGAGCTGCAACCCAGCAACTTGCGCACCTTGGAAGGCGCGGACGGCACCCACAAGAACTGCGTATAGTGCCCGGGATAAACCTCGTGTACTGCGGTGGAGATGATGGTCCCGCGATTGAACTCTTCCATGTGTTCTTCCACCTGCTGCGGCGTCCAGGTGGGTTCCGGCAACGTGACGTTAAAGAACGCCTCTTTGGCCACCTTTTCATACGGACCCGGCGTATCCATGGAAGCGAAGGTCAATGCCCGGCCAAACGGAGGTGTTTCCTGGACGATAGGCAGCACCTGAGACGGCATGCCGACGATATGGTGTTGCTCCAGAAAATCGCGCAGGCCGCCCAGAGTATCGCGAAACGTCTGCAAAAGCTTGTCGGGGGCGGGATGATCTTTCTCCAACTCTTCCAGGATCTGTTGCGGCGTCTTGCTGGGATCGATTTTTGCCGATACTTCCTTGAACTCCTGCTGGTTCTTACGCAGGTTGGCCATGCCGATTTCCAGCAAACGAGGCAGCGGGATGGCAACGTCTTCGTCGTAAAGCAGCTTCTTGCTGAAATTAGCGGCGCCAATGCGGAAGTCACCGTGTGCGCGTGGTTTTAAGTCCTTCTCCAGCCATTCCTGGTACTGCTTGAGCGCTTCCATTACCTTCTGGTTAGCTGAGTGGAATTCGTCGAGCAGCTTCTGGTCTTTGACGGTGGTGAAAGCTTCCGGCACATCTTTCTGGAAGAAGCCAATGATTCCCGGGACCTGCTCCAGCGCGACGGCAACATAAATCGGCGGAGGATTTTTCAAATTCTGCTTCGCGGCCTGCAATACTGCCGGAATCTGCTTTTCC
>DASTPO010000311.1:0-4499 GCA_035762225.1 Candidatus Angelobacter sp. | reverse complement strand
CCTGGGTAACCTGACAAAACAAATCGAGCCCCGTAGGGGCGGCACACTAACAACCGTCTCACCCCCCGACTACCCTCTATCCCCACGACAACCCTCTTACCCCTTGTCATCCTGAGCGAACGCCGAGGAAGCGGAGCGGCCCGAGGCGGAGTCGAAGTTGAGCTGCGCTGCGGGCGTCTGAGCCCGCAGGCGAAATCCCGAGCGCAGTCGAGGGAGCTCCGAAGGATCCCGAGAATGTCTCCTCCGCCATGGAGACTCAGGGAGTTCTTTTCGAGAATGCCCGCCCAGATTCCGCTGAGCAATCTCCGCTTCCACCACACACCCGGCCCCGCGACACCCGAGCGCCGGAGGCGCGAAAGTGCCTAGCCCAGGCCGGAAGGTCTGGATAAGCCTTCATTTGGTTTTCTCCGCGTCTCCGTGCCTCCGTGGTGAAGATTGGTTTTCTCCGCCTCTCCGCGGTGAGAATCGGCCCCCCCGCAGAAGGGCAACCAGGATGCCTGACCTTTGCATCAAAATGTAAAGATTTGTAATATCACCGCAAATCATTTCCTAGGAAGTTGATTGGGGATGCTATCCAGCGAATGGCATTTGCCAAATTCAGGCTATGCCTTCCGGCACACCCAAGCTCGCCCCCATCTCGAAGAAGACGGAACCAAAGCCCTCCAGCACTCGCATCACTGTTGGTAAACACGTTGCCAATATCTTCATTGATTCCAGCAAGTACACCACGATGCATCACTGGATTGTTCAGCACCTCGGATCTACTGAAATCATCGGGTGGGGCCAGGAGCCTACTTTTGATCGCGCAAAGTCGGCGGCGCGCGATTGCCTCAATGACCTGGCTCACAAACCGTAACGGCCTTCTCCGCGTCTCCGCGGTGAAATTGACTTTTCGTTTCTGCTATCCTCGCTTCCATCTTTTTTTATCGATTTGAGGTCCTATCTGATGACTCCGCCTGTCTTGACCAAGCTGCTGCCCGCCGCCGCTCTCTTCCTTTGCTCAGCCCTCACGCTGTCCGCACAAACCGTGGCCCATGCCACCGGCGTTGCCCATACCGAGCAGGTCGATCTTGGCTATGAGACATTCGGTACTCTGGGCGCAGCCTTGCCGGTCATCGCAGTCAACGGCGGTCCCGGGCTGTCGCACGCCTACATGATGCAGAACGATCTATGGCAGCGCGTCGCCGCAACCCGGCTGGTAGTGCTGTATGACCAGCGTGGCACGGGAGCGTCCAAACGCATGCAGGCCGGCGCGCCACAGACCATGGACGCGCAGGTCGCCGATCTTGACGCCGTGCGCCAGGCCTTGAAGCTCAACAAAGTCGCGCTGGTCGGCGATTCCTACGGCGGCCTGCTGGTGATGGCCTACGCCGCCGCCCATCCCGAGCATGTGGCCCGCCTGGTGCTCTCTGATTCTCCGGGGCCTTCATGGAAAGATATCGTGCATGACCTGCCCGATGTTTTTCCTGACATCGAAGAGCAGAACAAGGCGGAAGAGCAGAAGCTGGGCTCAACCACTGACGCGGCGGCCCGCGCCGGACTGCGCAACCATTTCCGCATGATCTTCTATTCACCGGCAAAACGCGATGCCTACATGAACCGCATGGGCGATCTGGGTTTCGAGCCGGCAGTCTCCGAGGCCGTCGCCAGGCAGACCGCAACGCTCGACCTGACCCAGAAGATCACGCAGTTCCAGTTTCCTGTGCTGGTAATTACCGGCCGGTTTGATATGAACGTGGCTCCGCTCACCGCGTGGCGTCTGGCGCATGCCATCCCCGGCGCGAAAATCGTCTTCTTTGAAGAGAGCGGCCACCTGCCGGCCTATGAGGAGCCGGAAAAATATATTCAGGTCTTGCAGGACTTCCTCAACACCCGCTGATCGCCGTCACACGCTCTTAGCGCTCTGCCTGGCTTACTTCAGCTCGGTGATAATGGCGCGCTGCTTGCCTTTGATCAGCGTTTCTGTGTGCGTGCGATCTCGTTGGTTGAACCTGACCGTCCCCGAGGTGTACTGGTTGACCGTATCCTTCCCTTCGGGCGTGGTCGACTTCAGGTCGCCATCTTCCAGGAACCACACCACCACGTCTTTATCGTGGAAGTGCATCGGCGTGGGCACGCCCGGTTCCCAGGTGTAGTCCCATACGATCACGCGATCGTTTTCCAGCAGCTTCTTGGAGCCCGGCCGAGGAAATCCCAGCGGATACTTTGTCGGATTGGCGATCGGGGCCACCGGATGGTCCTTCAGGTCGATGATCAGCGACCGTCCCTCGATCTTCGGCGCCGATCCCTTGGGCACGAACGCTGCCTTGCCGGAAAATGACACCACCACCGCATCCAGTTGCCGCGGCGAAGCGTCATCGATGGCATTCCACACAGCAACGCGATCGTTGTCGATTACCGGCTTCAGCGTCGCTTGCGTCCCGCCCTGCAACAGCATTGCGCAAAACAGCATGAAAACTGTCATTGGATTTGCCACCTTTCGCGTCGATCAGAGTGAAATGACTCCACCCGGGCGCAGCGCCCGAATTGACCGCGCCATGATAAGCCGGGGCCGCGCTGGATGCAAACCAGAAAACCAAGCGCGCGACAAAGTCGAACCCGCCAAACTCAACGCGCCAATCGCGAAGCCGCCAACCGCGACCGCCAACATAATCACAAGCCTGAAGCGCCTGAAAAACATTGGCGGCGCTGAAACCTTTTTCCTGTCCCTGCGCCGCGGTAGCTTTCGTCAATCAGATTGCTCCATACCGCGACGCTACCGGCATGCGCTCTCAAAGCAGTGCACCGGAATCCAGCCTGAGCTCAAATCCGCTACGGCGACGGCCGAGAACAATCGCCTGACAAGCTTCTCACCTGCATTTTGTTGTCGTGAACGCCCTTACGCGGCACACTTCGATAAATGTTTCAATATAATTGCATCCCCATGGGTATCCCTTCTGGCGAGAAACTCGGCCCTTATGAAATCGTCGGCCTTCTTGGGGCGGGCGGCATGGGAGAAGTCTATCGCGCGCGCGACCTGCGTCTGGACCGCAATGTTGCCATCAAGATCCTCCCCGCCGCGCTCTCAGCCGATGGCGATCGCCTGTTCCGCTTTGAGCGCGAAGCTCGCTCCGCATCTGCGCTCAACCATCCCAACATCATCACCATTTATGAATTGGGAAAAGACGGCTTCACGCATTACATCGCCATGGAACTGGTGGAAGGCAAGACCTTGCGCGAGTTGCTGGCGGCCGGTTGCTTGCCGATGCGGAAAATCATCGATATCGCCACGCAGGTGGCGGAAGGCTTGGCCAAAGCTCATGAAGCCGGCATCGCGCACCGTGATCTGAAGCCGGAAAACCTGATGATCACGCAGGATGGCTTCGTCAAAATTCTCGATTTCGGCTTGGCCAAGCCCGCGCCGTCACGCCAAGCCGCAAACGGCGAGTCCACCACCACCACTCACACTTCTTCGGGAATGGTGATGGGGACTGTTGGTTACATGTCGCCGGAGCAGGCTGCCGGCAGCCGTCTTGATTTCCGTTCTGACCAGTTCTCCTTCGGCCTTGTCCTCTATGAAATGGTGGCGGGAAAGCGCGCGTTTCAGCGCGCCACCGCGGCGGAAACTCTGGTGGCGATCCTCCGCGAGCCTGCAGAGCCCATCGCGGCGCAAAATCGCGATGCTCCTTCGCCGCTCTGCTGGGCCATCGAACGTTGTCTGGCCAAGGATCCTGAGAAGCGTTACGCCTCCACCCGCGATCTGGCCCGTGAGTTTGCTGCGCTCCGCGCCGGCTTCACGGAAAAGGCTGCGAAGCCATCGGAAATCCGGCCTGACAATCTTCCCGCACAGCGCACCGGTTTTGTTGGACGGGAGAAAGAAGTCGCTGGGGCGCAGGAACTCATCAGTCGTCCTGATGTTCACCTGGTCACCATCACCGGCCCCGGTGGCATTGGTAAGACCCGTCTTGCCGTTCAGGTAGCCGGCGGCCTGCTGCAGCGGTTTCCCGGCGGGACGTATTTTGTTCCACTCTCTTCGCTCAATGATTCCAGCCTGATCCCCTCCGCCATCGTGCAGGCCATGGGCATTCGTGAAGCCGGAGGCCAGTTGCCGCTGGAGATACTGAAGGAGAACCTGCAAAATTCCCAGCACGCGCCTATCCTTCTTGTTCTCGATAATTTCGAACACCTGCTTCAGGCCGCGCCGGTTGTATCTGAGTTGCTGGCCATGGCGCCTCATCTTAAGATTGTGGTCACCAGCCGCGCTCCGCTCCATGTTTACGGCGAACATGAATTCGCCGTGCCGCCGTTGGCCATGCCTGCTCCTCGCGCCGCCAACTCCGTGGATACACTAGCCCGATTTCCTGCCGTCGCTCTCTTCGTGCAGCGCGCCATCGCGGTCAAGCCGGATTTTGAGCTGAACCAGGAAAATGCCTCCGCCGTCGTTGAGATTTGCGCCCGCCTTGACGGCCTGCCCCTGGCCATTGAACTTGCTGCCGCCCGAGCCAAAGTGCTCTCGCCCT
>DASTPO010000310.1:0-3063 GCA_035762225.1 Candidatus Angelobacter sp. | reverse complement strand
CTCGAAGTCGGCGAAGGCGTGATTGAGGTGAAGTCAACCAATGGCGACACGCACCTGGGCGGCGACAACATCGACCAGCGCATCGTGGAATGGCTGGTGGACGAATTCAAGAAGGATGAAGGCCTGGATCTGCGGTCCAAGGGCAATGAGATGGCTTTGCAGCGCCTGCGTGATGCGGCAGAAAAGGCCAAGATCGAGCTTTCCACCACCATGGAGAGCGAAATCAACCTGCCCTTCATCACCGCGGACGCAACCGGCCCGAAGCACCTGGTGAAGAAGCTGACGCGCACCAAGCTGGAGCAGATGGTGGATGACATCATCCAGCGCTCCATTGGGCCATGCAAGCAGGCAATGAAAGACGCGGGCGTGGATGCCAGCAAGATCGACGAAGTGGTCCTGGTGGGCGGACAGACGCGCATGCCGCGCATCCAGCAGCTGGTAAAAGAGCTGTTTGGCAAAGAGCCGCACAAGGGCGTGAACCCCGATGAAGTTGTGGCGATCGGCGCCGCGGTGCAGGCGGGCGTGCTGGCCGGGGACGTGAAGGACCTGTTGCTGCTCGACGTGACGCCGCTGACGCTCGCGATCGAGACGCTGGGCGGCGTGGCGACGCAGATGATTCCGCGCAACACCACGATCCCGACCAAGAAGACGGAGACGTTTTCCACGGCGGCAGACAGCCAGCCTTCGGTTGAAGTCCATGTGTTGCAGGGCGAACGGCCATTGGCAAAAGACAATCGCACCCTGGGCAAGTTCCACCTGACCGGCCTTCCGCCGGCTCCGCGTGGCGTGCCACAGATTGAGGTGACGTTTGACATTGACGCCAACGGCATCCTGAACGTGACCGCGAAAGACAAGGCCACGAACAAGGAGCAGAAGATCACCATTACTTCTTCTTCCGGATTGAGCAAGGAAGAGGTGGAGCGCATGGCCAAGGAAGCCGAAGCCCACGCGAGCGAGGACAAGGCCAAGCGCGAGGAGATCGAGGCGCGCAACCAGCTTGACGGCATGGTCTATCAGGTGGAAAAAACCCTGAAAGAGCACGGCGACAAGATCTCCGGCGATGAAAAAGGCCAGGTGGAGTCGGCGATTGCCGATGCCAAGAAGGCGCTGGAAGGCTCGGACGCGGCGGCCATGAATGCGGCGCGCGAGAAGCTGACCCAGGCATCGCACAAGCTGGCCGAGGTGATGTACAAGGCATCGCAGACGCCGGCAGATGCGGCGGGCGCGGGGCCGCAGGCCGGTGGCCAGCCTGATGGCGCTGGCCAGCAGGAAAAGAAAAAAGACGAAGGCGTGATTGACGCCGAGTACGTGGACGTGGAGGACAGAAAATAAGTTTCTCCGCACTTTTGAACGGCACGGGTTGAAGGCGGCGAGAGGCCGCCTTTAGCCTATGCGGCGAGGAGCAGTTTTGAAAAAATATCTGGTAGTGAAAATGGCAGAAGGGTGGAACCAGGTAATGAACTGGATTGTGATGCCTGGGCTTTATACGCTGGAAGCGGCCCAGCAGATGGTGGACAGCGCCACGGACAAGGAACCGGACGCGCACTTCATGATCCAGGAAGTGGGCGCGGCATAGGAAAGCGACTGGCCACTAGCCGCTAGCTACTAGCCTTAGCATGAGTTGGGCTTTGCGGATTCGCCGGGAAATAGACAGGGTCAAACTGAGCATGGACGGGGCTTTGCGGATTTGCCGGAAAATAAACAGGATCAAACTTCGGTTTAGCTAGCAGCTAGAAGCTAGCAGCATTTGGAGAATTTGATGAAATACATGAGACGTCGAGGGCTGCGGATGTTTGCCGTGGCGGCCCTTTTGCCCATGATGGCGATGGCGCAAGCCAAGCCCGCGGCCAGCCAGCCGGAACCGGGAGCCGCTCAGCAGGTCACCCAGCGCGTGCTCGATTTTCTATCGAACGTGCCCAAGAACGACCCCAAGGTTTTCCAGGACTTCTTTGCCGATGACGTGATCTACACCCGTGCCGCCGGCGTGACCGTGAAAAAGGCGGACATCCTGAAGAACATCGATGTGCGCGCCACCAATGATCCGCAGGCCACGTTCAACGCCGATGATTTCACGGTGCATGTCTACGGAGAGATGGCGGTGGTGAACTTCCGCCTCATCATGCACAATACCGAGAACGGCAAATCGACCATCACTTATTTCCGCAACACCGGAACGTTCCTGAAGCGCGACGGCAAATGGCAGGCCGTAGCGTGGCAGGCGACGAAGGTGCCGGAAGCAGGAAAGTAGCAATCAGCATTTAGCAAGCAGCAGAACCACAGCACATGGCGACGACCCAACAAAAGGACTATTACGGCCTGCTCGGCGTGAAAAAGTCCGCCACGGCGGACGAGATACGCAAGGCTTTCCGCAAGCTCGCCAGAAAATATCATCCTGACGTAAATCCGAATGACAAGAAGTCCGAGGAGAAATTCAAGGAAATCTCCGAGGCAAATGACGTCCTGAGCGATCCCAAGAAGCGCAAGATATACGACCAGCTCGGTTTCTACTCTGACAATATCGATCCTGCGGCGGCGGAGGCTTACGCGCGCGGCGGCGGGTTTGGCGCGGGCGGATTCGGCGCAGGCCCATCCGGAGGCCGGCCACGCAGCGGCGGAGCGCAAGGCTTCGACTTCAGCGGCTTCGACTTTTCCGACGCGGCAGGGGGCAGGCAGGGCGGAGCAGGCGGATTCCGCGATATCTTCTCCAGCATCTTTGGCGGCGGACGGGGCGGCCCGGGAGCCGGCATGGAGACCGAGCCCGAGGCCGGATCTGATCTGGAATACCATGTCAACGTCGGATTCTGGGACGCGATCCGCGGCGCGGTCATGCGCCTGAACATCACGCGCCTTGATACCTGCGCCAATTGCGCCGGGAAGGGTGTGGTGGGGTCGCCCTCAACCTGCCCCCAATGCAACGGCACCGGGCATATCACGCAGTCCGGCGGAGGCATGAAGTTCAACGTGGCATGCCCGCGCTGCGGCGGCAGCGGCAAAGTGCAGCCTCCATGCCCGGTTTGCCACGGCGAGGGCGTAACGGAGCGCACAGAGCCACTGGAGGTACGC
>DASTPO010000309.1:0-3379 GCA_035762225.1 Candidatus Angelobacter sp. | reverse complement strand
CGTTCGAAGAAAGCGAGCGGCAACGTCAGCAAAAGCGTGAATGAGTGCTCATTCATGACATGAATGGGATTGATTGCCTTCACTGGCCGAGTATTATCCCACATCATTACGATAATCGTCCTGTGTCTCGTAACCTTTTATATACCCGTGAAATGCGGCACCCTTCAGGACCGCAATTCGTCCCGCACGGCCCAGCCGCAACCACCGCCGAAAACGCGGGAACGTCACAATGGCAGGAATAAAATGGCGAGGAATTATGCCCCGTTATTGGGCACAATGTCAAAGACACTGGTGCGATAGCACAGCGTGAGATTGTGCACTCAAAGATGAAAACGATGTTTCACTTTCCCGCGACGGCGTTCGCAGACGATTTTTCCGCGTTGGCCCGCTTGGCCAGCCAATCGGCAAACATAGCGCCGGCGCGCGAAGGAAAGAGCCGCGCAATGCGGTCAATGCGGTAAGCGTCACTTCCAATCAACACGCGGTTCTTGTTGCCGAGAATGCCTTTCATGATCACCCGGGCAGCTTCTTCCGGAGTGATGAGGGCGACTTTTTTGAACTGCTTCCGGGCCTCAGCGCGCATTTCAGCCTGCGAACCGGCGCCGGCGCGGGCGTTGTCTGCGATCGGTGTGGCGATGCCCGCGGGATGCACGGAGGTGACTTTGATCTTGCCGGTGGCGCGTAGCTCCTCGCGCAGGGCCTCACTGAAGCCGCGCACCGCAAATTTGCTGGAAGCATAGGCTGTCTGGCCGGGCGGCGCAATCAAGCCAAAGACGCTGGAGATGTTTACGATGTGGGCGTCGGGCTCACGCTGCAGCAGCGGCACAAAGAACTTGCAGCCATGCACCACGCCCCAGAAGTTGATCCCCATGAGCCACTCCATGTCTGCAAGCGAGACTTCGGCAAAGGTGCCCATGAGCGCCACGCCGGCGTTGTTGACCAGGAGCGAGGCGCGGCCAAAATCCTGCTCTACCTTCCGGGCAAAAGCTTCAACCGCGGCCGCGTTGGCGACATCGACCGAGTAGGTGCGAACCGCGGCGTCCGGCAGAAGGCGGCGCGTCTCTTCCAGGCCAGCGGAATTGACGTCCGCCAGCGCAAGCTGAGCGCCATGCCTTGCCAGGTCTTGCGCCAGGGCCCGGCCAATCCCCGAACCCGCTCCGGTAACAACTGCAACAGAACCACGAATCTCACGCATAGCGGGCAAGCATAGCAAAGCGCGCTCGAGAATTTGAAATTTAAAATTCGAAAATCTCGCGCGCGGCCCAGGGCTTGGGCAAAACCAGTTCGGAGATCCCGCTTGACATGCGCCCCACCCGCCCCGACAATGTGACCGCATGGCGGAATCACTCAGCAGCAAGCTGGCGGGAATCTCACTGCCTGACGTTGACGGAAAGCCAGTCAACCTGGGTTCGTTGTGGGCCGATGGGCCTGCGGCGCTGGTGTTCCTGCGCCACTACGGTTGAATTTTCTGCGGCGAGCACGTGGCGCAGTTGCGCAACTTCGAAGAAGAATTCAGGAAGAAAGGCGTGAAGCTGGCCGCAGTGGGCCTGGGCGACTTCAGCTACGCCAAATTCTTCCGCGAAAAGACCGGTATCACCTTTCCCTTGCTGGTGGATGAAAAGCGCGAGGCCTATAAAGCCGTGGAACTCCGCAATGCTTCCCTGCTCCACCTCCTGCGCCGCGACAACATGCAAGCGCGCCGCCGGGCGCGGGCCGCCGGACATAAACAGCACAAGCTGGGAAAAGATCCGCTGCAACTGGGCGGAAGCTTTGTGTTTGCCCCGGGCAACAAAGACCTGTTCGTGCATGTGAGCGAGACCTTTGGCGACAACGCCAGCCCCAGCGACATGCTCGCGGCAGTCGCGTAGAGCCGCATTTTTTCCGGCAATCCTGACAATTTTCAACGCTGATCCGTAGTAAGGCCTCTGCTTCTTACAATTCTTTACTCGCGCTCTCTCTGCGAGGCCACAGTTCTTTACTTCCGCCACCGCAACAACTTCTTCTGCCCGGGTTTGTACAGGTAACGAACCCACCTTATTCAAGGAGAACCACCAATGCGCCTACGCGCGATTTTATTCTCAGCCATTCTGTGCCTACCCATGTTGAGCTTCGCCCAGCTGGAGACGAACCAGGTGGCAACACGCGGGGATGTCTATGCCGGATACTCCCTGCTTCATGCCAACAATGATCTCGGCAGCAGCCTGGGGAGCAGCAATTTCAACCTCGGCGGCAATCTCAATGGATGGGATGCCCAGGGCACATTCAACTTCACCCGCAATTTCGGCGTGACTGCGGACTTCAGCGGCAACTCCAAGCAGCTGGCCGGCATTTCCGGACTGGGCTTTTCCGCCGGCACGCAACAGCATATGTACAACATGCTGTTTGGTCCCACGGTCACCGGATACTTCGGCAAGAGCTCGGTCTTTGGACACGCGCTGTTCGGAGCGGCGCACTCCAGCCTGAACGCAGGCGTAAGTGTGCCGATCCTGGGAGGAATTTCGGCCCCGCTCGATAGCGCCAACTCCTTCGCCATGGCATTTGGCGGAGGCGTTGATATTGGATTGAGCCGGCACTTTGCCATCCGCGCGGCGCAGCTTGATCTGATCCGCACCAACTTCAATGCTACTGACGCGCTGGTTGCCGGTCTCGCCACCAGCACAAGCAACCACCAGAATAGCCTGAGGTATTCCGGCGGCGTAATCTGGAGGTTCTAGATCCAATCTGGAACGGCAAATGCCTGCGGTTGAAGCCGCGGGCATTATTTTTTTGTTCGATTCACGGTCGCTGTCCTGGTCCAAAGTAGTGCAAAGAGTGATCAGCTGGCCTTCGCCTCAGTGTCATCGTCGTCCGCCTGCCCGAACGCAGGAATATACCTGCCGAAGTTCAATTCGAAGTCGCTCCGAACACCGTAACCGAGATTACGGACCTTGGCACGGCGCGACTGGGCGCCTGGCAGGGCCAGCAGGGGGAAGAACAAGTCGTTACTCGACTGAAGCTCGGTAGCAGTCGGCGTCCCGAACCGGTTGATCTGGGCCTTCGCCGCGCCGAGGGTTTCACGGTCGAACGAAGCCAGGCGCCGAGCGAGCCTATCGACAAACGAGTCGAGATCGGCATCGTCCAGCGTGCGGTTCACCCAGCCATAGCGCTCGGCGATATCAGCATCGAAATCATCGCCGCTGAGCACAACCTCAAGCGCCCGTGAGCGGCCGACCAGGCGCGGGAGCCATTCCAGCGCTCCGCCGCCCGGAACCAGTCCGACGCCGACCTCAGGGTTGCCGAAAATAGCGCTTTGACGGCTGGCGAAGCGCATGTCGCAGGCCAGAACGAACTCGTTCCCGATGCCGCGGGTGCGACCACGAATCTTGGCGATGCTCGCCAC
>DASTPO010000308.1:0-3713 GCA_035762225.1 Candidatus Angelobacter sp. | reverse complement strand
GTCATCAAGCCGTTTGCTGATGAATTGAGAAACCCTATAAAGATCGCGCCCGGGTCCCGCTCATCAGAAATCTCGTCACGCCGGGAATCCCCGCAAGGTCGAGCGCGATGCTTCGCACCCAGCGGGGCGCAGCCAGAGCCTTGCGCAATCGCGCGGCATTGCGAAAGGCGGAAGCGAAGCTCTTGCGGTGAGCAGCACGATACAGTTGATGGGCCTCTGCCAGAGAATAGCTGTCACGAAGAAATGGCGTGAGCACCCGAGCAGCCAGCGCGCCGCTTTGCAGCGCCAGGGAGATGCCGTCGCCGGCAAAGGGATCGATGAATCCCGCCGCGTCACCCACCAGAAACACGCCCTCTGATTCGGTTTCAGGCTCGCGGAAATAAAGTGGAGAAGTCGTCACGGCAGGGAAGAGCGGCTTCCAATCCTGGCTGCGGCGGCGAAGCTCCGGTTGTTTGCTGAGGACTTCCTCCAGAGACCGAGCAACGTCAGCGCGGACCATGGCACACGCGTTCACCGCGTTTGCCCCCACCGGCGTTACGCCGCAATAGCCGCCGGGAAAGAAATACAGATCCACCGAAGGAGGCGGATCAGGCTCGCTGAAATGAGCTTTAAGACCAAGCCAATTCTGTTTGTTGATTACGTCAAATTGAGTCAGTTTTGACCATCGGCCCGTGGCGTTTACAACAGCTTTGGCAGAAAGCGTTTCCTGCGCGGTCGTCACCTGAAAAAAACCGTTGTGACGTATTTGCTGGATCGCGACTCCTTCCTGCACCGTGGCTCCGGCCTGCCGCGCCGCGTTAAACATGGCTGGATCAAGCTCAAAGCGGGGAATGCTCTGGGCAGCGGGTAAGACGGGCAGGCCAAGCGTCCTCCCGTCAATGAAGATGCGCGCTGAACTCACCGGCATGCTTTGCGGAAAAGTCTTTTCGTCCAGGAGAGTGTTCAGCAGCCCCAATGATTCCGGTGAGACGAACTCGCCACACACTTTCTGGCGCGGGAAATGGTCTCTCTCCAGCAGCAAGACGCGCGCGCCCGCGCGCGCCGCTGTGATGGCGCAAGCGGAACCGGCCGGGCCGGCGCCGGCCACAATCAGGTCATACTCGGCTGCTTCCAAACAATCGCTCCAAGTCGATAGAAGAAATACGTCTTGACATCAATGCCGGCGTCGTTGGCGACGCGATGCAGAATATCTTTCAGCTCATCCACAGTGTAAGCCCGCCGGACGGAGGCGGGCGCATCATGCCGCGTGATGCGGCTTCGATAGATCGGAAAGCCAAGATAACTGAGCCCCAGATGCAAAGGATGCCGCACCAGGTCATGAATCAGGAAAGCGTGCCGGGCCACGCGCAGACCCTCGCGGGCGAAGCGCTCAATCTCATCCGCTTCAAGATGATGGGCAAAGAGCGAGCAGGCAACCGCGTCAAAACTGTTATCGCGAAACGGCAGCGTCATGGCGTCACCACAAACCGCCGTGGTATTGCGGTCCATGTGGGTTGGAGCACGATCCAGAATGACCGGGTGAGCCGTTATTCCGGCACCGGCCAGGGCCCGGCTGGTCTCACGCGCGACGAAGCCTTCGCTGCCGGCAACATCCAGCCATGACAAGTCTTTGAGCTGGCGCGTTTTCGCGACGCGGCGAAGCATCCTGCTCATGGTATGAATTCCGCCGAAAGCCCGATTGAACATGCGCAGGTCGGCGATGGACTGCTCCACCTCATGCGGGGCGCCTTCATCGGTATCGAGCCACTCTGGTACGACGACGCGCTTCACCCTCAGACCCGCGCCAGTTCTTCTTCCAGCAGTTGCTTGTTGTAGAGGTCGCTGTAGTAGCCGTTGCGCGCCAGCAGTTCGTCATGCGTGCCCAGCTCAACGACGCGGCCCTGATGCAGAACGGCGATGCGGTCAGCATTGCGGACTGTTGACACGCGATGGGAGATGAAGATAGTGGTGCGGCCACCCATCACCTGGCGCAGATGGTCGAGGATTTTTTCTTCCGTGTACGTGTCCACGCTGGAGAGGGCATCATCAAGGATAAGAATGCGCGGGTCGCGAATGATGGCCCGTGCAATGGCGGAGCGCTGTTTCTGCCCGCCAGAGAGCGTGATGCCGCGTTCACCCACCAGCGTGGCGTATTTATCTGGGAAGCCTTCAATGTCAGTGGCGATGTTGGCGGCTTCGGCGGCGGCCTTTACCTCTTCGTCACTGGCGCTTTCCACGCCGAAGGCGATGTTTTCCCGCACCGAATCGCTGAAGAGGAAGGTTTCCTGGGGCACAAATCCGATGCTCCGGCGTAGAGTCTCCAGCGGGTACTCGCGGATTGGACGGCCGTCGAGCAGCAGGGAGCCAGGAGCAGCGTCATAGATGCGCGGCAGCAGGCTGACCAGCGTGGTCTTGCCCGAGCCAGTAGGACCCACGATCGCCAGGCTGCTGCCGGCGGGAATCTTCAGGCTGACGTCTTTCAGAACCGGGGTTCCGTTGTAACTGAAGTTGAGATGACGGAACTCGATTTCGCCCACGATCGCATTCTTGCTGCCGGCAGTCTTTTGCAGGTCCGCCGCAACGGCGGCGTCAGTAATTTCGGGTTGCGCCACCAGAATTTCATTGATTCTGCCCATGGAGGCGGTGCCGCGCTGAAAAATATTGATAACCCAGCCGAGGGCGATGATCGGCCAGGTGAGCATAACGATGTATGTGTTGAAGGCAACAAACTGACCCAGGCTCATACGTCCGAACAGGACCTCGCGGCCGCCAATCCACAGCACCATCACCACGGCGAAGCCCAGGATCAACTCCAGCGTGGGCCAGAGCATGCCGGTAAGGCGCGCAAGTGGCAGGCTGCGAGTGACGTATTCCTGGTTGCTGGTTTCGAACAGGGAAATCTCCGCTTCTTCCTGCGCGTAGGCCCTGACCACGCGCGCACCGGAGAAATTTTCCTGAGCGCGGGCGGAAATATCAGAAAACTGGGCCTGTATTTTCTCAAAGCGATCATGAATGCGCCGGCCGAAATACTGGACGACGATGCTGGCAAGAGGAAGCGGCGCAAAAGCGTAAAGCGTGAGCTTGTGGCTGATCCCCCACATGAAGAACAGCGCAGCGGCGGTGAACACCAGCGTGTTGGCGGTGTACATAATGGCGGGGCCAAGCAGCATGCGGACCGCGTTCAGGTCATTGGTGGCGCGGGCCATGATGTCACCGGTGCGGTTCTTCTGGTAATGGGAGAACGAGAGTGACTCCAGATGCCGGAAGATGTCATTGCGGAGGTCGTATTCAATCTCGCGGGAAACCCCAATCACCAGCCAGCGCGTCAGAAACTGAAACACACCCTTGGAGAGGGCCAGCCCCACCAGTATGCCCGCATACATCAGGATCTTATGCTCGGTGACGCCGTTATGATCCAGGTCATCGATTGCGCGCCAGACCACCAATGGCGAAAGCACGCCTAATCCGTTGTTGAAAAGAACGGTGATCGCGCCCCAGAACAGGTCGACTCGGTATTTCCTGAAATAGGGAAACAACGGTTTCAGGTTTTTGCCCATGAGCGTTAATAGATGATTTTAACAGGCGGAAGGTGGCAGGAATCGCACCGGGAGACTTTGGGAAGCGATCAGCGCGCTCTTCGACCGGTGTCAGAGCAGGTTGTCGAGCCCAAGCCATCCGAAGGCGATTTCTGTCAATTTTGCTCCACCAATCTCAATCTGTTTTTGTGCGACTGG
>DASTPO010000307.1:0-3062 GCA_035762225.1 Candidatus Angelobacter sp. | reverse complement strand
GCAGGCAGCCACTCCTTTGGAAGGAGCTGCTTGAGCGACAGGCAAACTTTATGGACTGTACGAAAGCAGGGAGCGATATGCTGACTGCCTCCAGCAGCTCCACCATAGGCACAGGCAACGCCTGAGTCCTCAAGGCGCTCTCAATTTTTTCTCAAAGTCAACGCCATTTGGGTTTATCACCCAGAAAAGCCAATGGCAGTGCACGTGTGTGGCTTGGATTGACCTTGAATAACAGCCATTGATCTCCCTTTTAGGTGTCGCAACACTTTTCAAATCGACGAGTGCAAATGAAAGCATTGTGCTGCGGTCCCCGGGCATTGCGGTCTGGCGAACCCAGGAAATCGCGGACCTCGATGCAATTCTTAGAGAATTTCATAATCCTTTAAGGAACTGAAACGGATGAGAAGCAAAACGCTTCCTTCCAATACAAAGCTACTCACTCGAAAATGATCGAAGTAAAGTTCTGCAATTCGACTCGGGCGAATTCTTAACCGCGAACCCGGCCGCACCGCACTAATTATGAAGTGCATAATGTTGCACCTCAAAGCCGGATTAATTTTCCTAATCTTGTAGCCAACCCTATATTTTTTACGCTAGGTTTGACTCACATTTCAGCCCTCTTCCGGGAACTCAACGGGGCTGGACAAAATTGGACTTCAAGTAAAAGTCTGCACATGAGTGCCGGCGCGGCGCAGTCTCCCACGCCTTCGCACCCGTCTGCCTTGATGGAAACGCTTGGAGCCACAGAAAAACTTGAGGAGATACATGAAAAGCAGTCGACGGATACTCTCTATGTTTCTGGCCGGCATGTTCGTCTTCGCCCTTGCGGAGATGACTGCCTCGGCCCAAACCGCTGTTGCACCTGTCGCTAACCCGTGCCCACGCCTGGCCGCTGGTAGCGTCCTGCATAACCCTCCCAGCCTGTACAGTCAAAAGGGAGTTCTTCAGGTCAATTTCTCGTATCAGACCACCACTGACGCCGACGGCAGAACATTGTTCTGCTTCATGACACCGGACGGCAAAGAAAACCCGACCCTGCATGTTCGTCCGGGCGATCACCTGATTGTGAACGTAACCAATAACGTTCCTGCTTCCGGCGGCATGACGATGGCGATGTCCAGCACCGATCAGTGCGGTGATTCCATCATGACCGCAACCTCCATGAACATTCACTACCACGGCACCAACACCTCTCCGGTCTGCCATCAGGATGAAGTGATTCATACCGTCATCAACTCCGGCCAGAGTTTTCAATACAACCTGGCTTTCCCCACAGACGAGCCACCGGGACTGTACTGGTATCACCCACACATTCACGGCATCGCTGAAGGCGCGGTCCTTGGCGGAGCTTCAGGAGCAATCGTGGTAGAGGGCCTGGAGAACGTGCAACCCGCGGTCGCCGGATTGCGCCAGCGGATTATGGTCCTGCGCGACCAGGTTGTAGCCGGCGGTCTTACTCCGGGCGGCGACGTGCCATCCTGGGACCTGACCCTGAACAACATTCCCATCGCTTATCCTGCTCTCACTCCAGCCATCATCAAGATGAAAGCCGGCGAGAGCCAGTTGTGGCGTTTTACCAATTCATCGGCGGACAGCCTGGTTGACCTGCAGGTTCTGTTTGACGGCGCCGCGCAAACCCTGCAAATCGTCGGTCTGGACGGCGTGCCCACGGGATCACAGGATGGTTCGCGGCAAGGAACCATCGTTCCCGCCAAGCACATCCTGGTTCCGACTGCAGGCCGCGTGGAATTCATCGTGGCGGCTCCGTCTTCAGCCGTGAAGACTGCCGTCTTCATGACCCGCAGCATCGATACCGGCCCGGCAGGCGACAACGACACCCAGCGTACTCTGGGAACCATCCAGCTCACTGGCAATGATCCCAACGATGCGGACGGTGTCCTTCCAGCGGTGAATGCCGCGCCTGGAATCCAGCGCTTTGAAGGGCTCAAGACCGCCGCCGTCAATACCAAACGGAAGCTCTATTTCTCTGAAGTCATCTCCAACCCTGCTGATCCCAGCAGTCCCACCAATTTCTTCATTACCGTGCAGGGCGCCACGCCAACCTTGTTCGATCCCTCAAATCCGCCGGCCATTATCACCACGCAGGGCCAGGTAGAAGACTGGACGATTGAGAATCGGGCAACCGAGAACCACGAATTCCATTTCCACCAGATTCATTTCCTGGTGCTCTCGCAAAATAACTTTGCGGTCAATGGCAGCCAGCCGCAGGCGGACATGCAGGGCCAGTTCGCAGACATGATCCAGATCCCGTATTGGGATGGAAATCCCAAGCATCCTTATCCAAGCGTGACCGTGCGCATGGATTTCCGCGGGCCGGACATTGGCGACTTCGTCTACCACTGCCACATCCTGGGTCATGAGGACAACGGCATGATGGCGGTGATTCGCGTTCTGCCTGCCGCCACTTCAAAACAGTCAACTACAACGCCGAAAGCAACTGCTTCAAACCAGACGACTGACTCCAATAGCGCACCGATGCTCGTACCGGTCGCTACCGAGCCGGCCGATGGCATGACAATGTTCAACTGGACGGAAATGGACATGTTGAAGTAGCTGGCTTTGAAATTGCGCTGTTGTTGAGAATACTGATCGTTTTGGCGGCTTCAAGGAAACTTGAAGCCGCATTTTTCATTGGTTAGTGCTTTCTTAGCTTGGTGGATAGAGCAGCAGTGCTCCGGGACTCGACGCCCATTTTCCTTTGGTCTCTTCGTTTTTCAGAATATAAGTTCGGCACACATGTTTTGTTGTGCTGTTGGCTGCAAAAATCGTGTCCGTAACCCATTTGATTCTTTCAGCAACTGAAATGGAAGACAGCGCTCGACTTACAACTCCGCTTCCGTTGCGCGTTGTAAAGTTTTTCACTAAGTATCGTTTCTGGATTCGTAACACCTCATTTTTCTTGTCACCAACTCTGCTGACCGGCATATCGTGGCGCGTCCTTCAGGCCCTTCACCCCCTGGATTTCAACATAAGGAGCATTGCGCTATGCCGCGAGCACGCTGGACTTTGTCTATTCGCAGCAGGAAAGCCGCACGCGTGGT
>DASTPO010000306.1:0-9371 GCA_035762225.1 Candidatus Angelobacter sp. | reverse complement strand
GGTAGGGATTCTTGCCGTGCTGGCGGCCACGGTGATGGTCCAGATCAGGCCGCCGGCCACTGCAACCAACGCTGGCTTAAGCTAAAAGGACAAAAAAAGGGGCGGCCTCTTGGCCGCCCTGAAAAGCAGGAGGGAAAAGCTTTTTAGAAATATGAGCTTTGGTTCAACCACTGCACACGCTGCACCGTAGTCGTCGCCTGTGCCTGCGTGAGCGCGCCCAGCGATACCGTGGTGGAAGGGAACCACGGTGGGGCAAACCCCTTCTGTGAGAAGCGGCGATCAAAGAACACGTTTCTGGTGGTCGTGTTGATGTTCTTGATCTGGTTTTGAATACGGCCGCCCACGATCGTCAGGGTGTTGATAGTCGAGCCGATATTGGTCAGGCCGCCGGTGCCGCCCTGGGAAATCGTTGCCAATGACGCGTCAACTTCCAGGTTGCCGTTGGCCTGCTTGTTATTCAACTGAATATCGCCAGTAGCTGTAAAGATGCCCAGCGCCTGTTTGGTGTCATTTCCCGGAATCAGGCTGTCAGCCGGCTGGCCGGGAAGCTGGTTCTGGGTCAACGTAACCGGTGGAGTTTTATAGAGAATGTCGCCGGTGATGGCCACATTGTTCGCTGCCGTGATGGTTACTCCCGCTCCATCCTGGATCGCCGGCAAACCCTGGCCGGGTCCGGAGAGCGAAGTGATGCTCCCGTTGTCATACAGCATTGTCGCCGGCTTGGACGCGTTCGTTATCGGATCGATGATGGATGGCACTCCGGTGATCGTCAGGTTGTTTCCGCCGGAATTGACAGTGGTTCTGTTGTTGCCGGGATCCACCGTGACGGTGGTGACCACCGCGGGTGAGCCCTGCGAGATGGTGTAAACCTGCAGCGGGGAGCTATTGCCCCCGGTCGCCGTGGAGAGCACAACGTTGGCATTTCCTTCAACATAAATGCCGCCGCCGGAGAATGTAGGCTGCCCGTTCTGAATGGTGTAAGGCAGGAAGACGCCGGAATTCGCTCCCGCGTTGGGGTAAGCGTTTCCGTTGATGTCTCTTACGCTGTTGTGCAGGTCCTGCTTGGAAACCTGTGTTCCGCCGGTGCCTTTGCCATCCAGCACGGCGCGTTCCTGGTTGTAATCATTCGGCGGCAGTGGAATCGTCGATTGACCGGTCTGGAAGCCCGCCTGGAACGTCGGTGCAATCGTCTGGTTGCCCTGCTTATCCGACGACGCATTCACTGAATCGCATTTGTTGCTGAATTGAAAGCCTGCGTTGGAGGACGCGCTTCCCACCGTGTCGGTAAAAATGTAGTTACCCGAGGTTCCAAACGTCCACGCGCCGTTGGTGAAAGCCGGGCCTGAAATCGTGCCGGGCACCAGGCTTGATCCGCTGCAGATCGACCATTGATCAATGAACATGCCCCAGGCGGCAAAACTGGTTTGGCTGTTGACCGGAACCAGCGTCGCGTTCACGGTGACGCTGCCGCGGTCCGTCAGGGTGGTGGCTTGCGAGCCCTGCGCCTGGCCGACCGAGCTGAGCGTGTAGTTATAGATGTATTTGTAGCCCGTCACCGCGCCCGCGGGAGCAAGGCAGGTTCCGGTCCCGCCCAGCACCTGGCAGGTCGCGAGCGTGAAGGTTCCTGTCACTTTATACTTGCCGGGCCATGAATTGGCCGATTGTCCTGCGCCGGTATAGGTCTGGAAAGCGTTTCCAAACTGTGAATTCATGCTGGCTGCGACCGTGGCGTCCGTACCCACCGGGATTGGTTGCTGGGTGATGCCGAAATTTGCCGGAATGGCGGCCACCACCTGGCTCTGCATGTAGGCCCGCGCGGCGTTCAGCCCGGAATCTGCGGCATAGAACGATCCGCGGAAATTCCGGTAAAAGCCGTTGATCAGCATGTCTGATCTGACCGTCAGGACCATCGCCAGGCTCACGCCGGTCAACAGCATGAGCAGCAGCAACGTGGTAATGAGTGCGACTCCGCGCTCATCTTTGCCCTTGAACGGTACAGCAAATCTGAGGAATTTTTTGTTGTGAGTTCGCATCGGTCTCTCCTAGTCGTTCATGCTGAGGTTCCGTGGGTTGATCACCACGGAAACGCTCTCAATCTTGTAGGGCCCCCCGTCAAACGTGTTGCGGAAGTTGTTAGCGGGATCGCTGGGCGCGCGCCCTATCAGCGAAATGCGCACCGAACGGATCAATGACCAGTCAGAGTTGTAGCTGGTGGGATCAAAGCTGTAAGTGTTGTCCGTTCCAGTGGCTGCGTTCCAG
Source organism: Candidatus Angelobacter sp. (assembly GCA_035762225.1). Classification (GTDB taxonomy): domain Bacteria; phylum Acidobacteriota; class Terriglobia; order Terriglobales; family Acidobacteriaceae; genus Angelobacter. The sequence goes on along the minus strand of DASTPO010000306.1, from coordinate 7,112 downwards.
ATGGATGCCCCGACCTTGAAGCCGATAACCTGTTCGGAGATCACATTGGACTGTCCGCTTTGCGTGCGCACCAGTTTGGGATCGGTCGGGTCGGACGCGTCCACCGAATAGGTGATAGGCGCGAGCTTCAATACCCAGTCCGTATTGCAGAACTGCTCGCCGAGCTTGTTGCTGTCCGCCGAGTTCGATAGTGCGATCGGATCATTCGCCAGGCTGTTGACGCCCGCTACTCCGGTTGGGTTGTGCGACAGCTTGACCTTGCCTCCGGTGATCTGTCCATCGCTGGTCAGGATGGTGGTGGTCATCTGCGAGCCATCGCTCTTCACCAGCAACACCTGGTCGCCGCTGTGAAAATCCGCAGCCAGCTGGTTCAGTGTGGTCGAGCCAATCGGCGTGATAAATAAGCTGGATGCCGTGGTGCTGACGCAATTCGCGCCGATGTCAGACGGGTTTGATGGCGGCGTGTTCTGGTCCATGGCAATGACGTTCAACGTGTCAAAGCACGTGGGGCCATAGGTCTGCGTTGCCGCATTGAAACAGCCGGTCCCCGGGGCGCTGTTGATCACCGTGATGCCGATGGGCCAGGAGGGAATATTCACACCCTGGTAATATCCGGTGCCCGCGTTCACAACGTCGATCTGCATCTGAGCGATCGCGTTACGCAGCGAGATGTTCATCCCCGTCTGGTTCTGCTGCGAGGTGAAGAGCGGTACGTGTTTCTTCACCAGGCTGACCGCGGCGCCTCCAACGATCATGAAAACCGCCATGGCAACCATCAGTTCCACCAGTGAGAAACCTCGCCGTTGGGCGGCGCGTGCTGCTTCCGCGCTGACGGCTGACTCCGATTTTTTGTCTCTCTTTGTCATTTGCGTTACCTCAACATGCTGGACTGGAAAGAAGAAGGTTTTACCGCATTCTTCTGTGACACCCATACGGTGAAGCGACGGACTCCCGGAGGCACTCCCGCGGGGCTCAATTCGATGGTCCACCGGCGAGAGAACGTCAGCATGTCCGAGCTTTGTGCGGGAGCAGCCGCAGATTTCACGATGTTGATGCTTCCGTCCGGCGCATGCGTGGTGGTTGTGTATTGCTGGTTGCCGTTAGCGTCCGTTCCGCTCACGGTCTCTGACATGTTGCCGTTGCCGGATGAGATGCTGACCTGGTCGCAATAATCCACCACTTCCGTCACCGCTCCGATGGTGACGGTATTGTTCGTCGAATCAGCCGTCAGGCTGCCCGCGGAAACTCCGTTGGGGACAGCTATGGCCGGATCATTGAAGGGATAACGGTTCAAGTCATCCAGCTTTTCTGAAGCCAGCAATGATTCAGTGCTCATGTAGCGGGAGAGTGTGGAATTGCCGCCCAGCTGGGCCAGCAGAGCCGCGATCCCAAGCAGTCCGACCGCCAGAATTGCAATCGCAATTACCGCCTCAATCATCGCGAAACCGGCGGCTTGCTTTTTACGGAGTAACTTTGACATTGCCATAGCTTGATACCGTGATGGTTTCAGTCTTTCCACCATAAGTTAGGGTTAAAACCTGGCTTCCAACCGACGCCGTAACAATTCCACTCGGCCGGAATCGCAAGGTCGTGCTTGTCCCCAGTACAACGGGAAGTGATGATGATGCCAATGGGATTGCGCCGCCGACATTCACATAGTTCCCGCTGAAAGTCGGGTCATTCTGTATCTGATACGTGCCGGTGTTTGTGCTGAACACTACCTGATAAGGGATTCCATTTGAGATAGCCTGGTAGCGCGTGGTTTGGATGGCGCCGGTCACGGAAGCGACGGCGGAACGAAGCCGGTAAAGGCCCATCACGTTATTGACCAGAGGGATCGCCATTGCCGTGATGACTACGCCGATCATTACGACGAATATCAACTCCAGCAAGGTGAAACCCTTTTGGGCGCCATCTTGTGCTGTCCGCCGGCTCTTTCCAATCACGCCTAGCTTCATCAGACTTCTCCATTCCATCCCGGATAAAAACCATCTGGGTGGCTGTTAGTGTTTTAGAGCACCCTCATGCAAGCAGCAACTTACCAAAGGCCGTTCAAGCCAGCCTGGGAGGGCAGCGGCATCAGTACTGTGACCTTCCGGTAAACGGCTGATTTAACTGGCAATAAAAACGCCTGGCACAACAACCGTCCACCAAAATGTACATTCGTCTCGAACACAAAAGCCTCGTGCCCCCTGGGGGAATGTGGGAGCGTCGAACCCGGGTGGCCGCGGGAAAACTTCAAAATTTGTGGTGGGGAGATTACAAACGTACTCGCGAAGCCCTTTGCGGTCAACAAAACATGGAGCGCTCCGGCAAACGAAAGTAATAGCCCCTCTGGGTTTTGGCACTTTACGTGGCGGGTTTCGATTGCTTTCGGCGGCGCCAAACCGACCCGGATAGCTGTGCGGTCGCGCGGCCGTGGCCCAGTCAGCGAGCTCCGGGCACCCCTGCCATCAATTAAAGGTGTGCAAAGCGGAATGGCTGTAAAATGACGTAATGATGGCTATTTCTCGTTGGATCCACGTCGCGCTGATAGTAGTGCTTTGTTCTCTTTGTAGCTACGCCGGCAAGAAGAACACCCCCCAGACGCCGCAATCCGCCTCTATCAACATGATTGTGCTCACGGATACGAACGGCAAGCCAGTCAGGAATGCCGAAGTTGTGTTGCACCTGATCAACAAGAAAGGCAAGGAAATGCAAGAGGGGCTGGAGCTGAAGACGCATGAAGACGGCAAAGCCGAAGCCAGCGGCATTCCTTTCGGAAAGGTGCGCGTCCAGGTGATCGCGCCCGGATACAAGACCTACGGAGAAGACATTGAAGTCAATCAGCCGAACATGGAAATCACCATCAAGCTGCAGAAGCCATCACAGCAATACTCCATTTACAAGTAGCGGCCAGTTTTGTTGAAGCCCGGCCGCGCCTGCCTTTTGTGCTTAGCGGCAAGGGCCGCTCCGGGCAGGTGGCGACGGCACCCGGCCGCCATTCCTTGACAGAACCCGTCCCGCAATGTCATTTCTAGTAGCTTTACTAAATCGCGTCATTTTGAGAGCAGGAACATCGATTGAAAGTCAGAGTCTTCTTTCACGGCAAGTGTTTTGATGGGACAGCGTCCGCGGCCCTGTTCTCGCGCTTTTATCGTGAACGCATCTCCTCATCTGCGGAGTTCCAGTTCAGCGGGCTGGTGCACCGCGCGGGCGCGTTATTCAACGAGGCTGATTTCGATGGCGACGAAAACGCCATCGTCGATTTCAAATACTCCGCCTCGCCCAAAATCACATGGTGGTTTGACCATCATCAAAGCGCTTTCCTCACCCCCCAGGACGCCGAGCACTATCGCGTTGGGGATAAGAGCCATAAATTCTACGATCCTGATTACAAGTCCTGCACTAAGTTCCTGGCCCATGTGGCGCAGGAAAAATTTGGCTTTGACCCGCGCCCGGTGGAGGAACTGATTCGCTGGGCTGATATTATCGACGGCGCTCAATTCAAGAGCCCGCAGGAAGCCGTGGAGATGGCTGAGCCGGCCATGAAACTGACCATGGCGATCGAATCCACCAATGATCATGAGTTTCTGCCCCGGCTGATTCCTTATCTGGTGAGTGAACCGCTGGCCCAGGTGATGGAAGAGCCTTTTGTGGCGGCCGTAATTCCTCCTCTGTTGGCGCGCCACCGCAAGTCGATTGACATTCTTCGCCAGCGCTCCGAGTCCCGGCAGGGCACGATTTATTTCGACATCAGCGACCAGGACCTGGAAGGCTATAACAAATTCATCCCCTATTATCTCCATCCGGAAGCGGTCTATAGCGTGGGGCTTAGCAGCAGCAGTTTCCGGGTGAAGGTTTCCGTCGGCTCCAATCCGTGGACGGATCGCAAGAATATGGTGAACCTGGCCAGGATTTGCGAGCGTTACGGCGGAGGCGGGCATGCCCGGGTCGGCGCCATCTCCTTTCCGCCAGACCAGGGTGACACGGCGCGCCGGGCGGCCGCTGAAATTGTTGCTGAGCTGCGCGCCGCCGAAAGCAGCCAGGCCGGGAAGAACTAAGGCGCAATCTTAATTCCGCAGTACTCCCTTTGAGAGAGAAATTCCCGCCAAGGATTGATTCGGAGTAGATGCTTAGGTAGGCTCGACTCAACGTTCACTTTGCAAGTGAATTTCAAAAAATTGAATGGAGTGTTGGAGCAGTGCAGAGCATTTACAGGCTTCTGGCTGCTGTTGCCGTCCTTGGCGCCGGTTTCACCGGGACAGCGCAGCAGGCCAATGTAAAAAAACCGGTAAAAACACAGGCGGTGGCCCAGAAAGCCGCACCCAAACTTTCTGCCGAGCAAAAATTCGTCCTGGATACCGTGAAGATGGCGGTTGATCTCCCGCAATCGGACCAGCAGGACCGGCTTCGCGTGTTGTCCGCCGCGGCCGACGTGGTTTCGACCATCGACAAGAAGATGGCGCGTAGCTTGTGGAGCGAAGGCGTGCGGATCGAATCAGAGCTGATCCAGGTCGGCCAGACGCCGGCCGTCTCCATGATGTCCAGCGGGCAGGCCGACTGTGCCGCTGCCCAAAGCTTTGTGGAGAACCTCCCGCCGGCTGCCGCGCTCCGCGCCGAGCAATCTTTGATCGGGGCGGTTACGGCCTGTCCCAAACAGACGCTCGATCCGGTTTCGCGCAAGCTGGACGCCGCAATGGATAAAGGCGTAATTCCTTCGCGCGCCATCATGGCAACAATGCAAGCCCAGGGAGAGAGCACAACATGGTCACAGGAGCATTTCGCCAAGATGTTCAGCTCGCTGCCCGATCCTCAGTCAAACGCGTCTGAAGCGGAGAACTTTGCGGCAATGTATGCGCAAGGTGTGCCGGCGATGAAGAAGGATGCCGCCGCCGCGGCCGGTCTCAAGTTGCTGGACTGGCTGGGAAAACTGGATGGCAACCCGCTGCGGGGGCTTTCAATCCGCGTAACCACCGGCGCAATGGAACAGGCATTGGGGGCTGAGGCCTATCAAAAAGCGCTGCAATCGGATTTGGTGGCCAGCTCCGTAGCGCAGAACGCCGGCCAGGATACGGAGATTCAGCGCCCGCCGCAGGAAAGTGTCTCGGTGCTGGAAGCAATGGATAACAAAGGCACTGACCAGAGTGAACGGCTGCGCGGCCTGCCACCCACCACGCGAGCACGCGAGGCCGCTGCCAATGGCTTTGCTGCCGGAACGTCCGGAAATAAACAACAGGCCCGCAAATATTTTGATATGGCGTTCAGCGCCGCTGATGAAGTATGGGACGCGCGTTCCCCTGACGTGAATGCTGTCGCCGTGGTGCAGGAGATAAGCGAGGCCGCTGCCCAGGTGGATTCAGTCAACGCTCTCACGCGAGCGCAGAAGCTCCACGATAGTTCGGCCCAGGCCATCGCCATGCTCGCTGTCGCCCGGGTAGTCGCCAGTAATGGAGTGACAAAATGAAATCTCTTTTAACAAAACTTGAGGCGCGACCGGTTGTCATGGAGGCAGTAGATTGTTAGGCTATCAAAATCCAATTCACTTAAGACAGGACTCCTCGTTGGTTCATATCGTTGATGTGGAATGCCCCAAGTGCCTTCGCAAATTCAGAACGGTACCCTCGGTAGTGGAACACTCTGGCTGGGTATACTGCTCGGTCTGCGGCACCCGCATGACCGTTTCTGATCCCAAACCCGTCTCTGCGCTTTCCCAGAACGGTGACCGGCGCTAACAAACAAAGAGCAGCAACTGGAGAACAGAGCCTCAAGCATGTACCGGATGTGGCCCAAAGTTACCTGTCGGGGCGCGTTTTGCTGTTGCCCGCAGACCGGTAAGCGGCTAACCTAGGCAAACACCCCCCAAGGTTCAGGAGAGCGCGGTATGTTTGACGGGAGATTCCGGCTGGGCATGATGCTATTGCTGATGCCGGGGCTCTGTTCCGCAGGCCAGCAGCGCAATCGCGAGCCGCAGTCGCCTCGCCAGGCCATCCTGGAGATGTTCTCTGGCGGTGAGGCGGCGATGCGAAAGCATCTCACCATCCCCATGCAGCGTAAGCTACAGGAGCTGACAAAAGATGCGCCTCTTGGCACCGGACCCCTGGAGACATTTGTTTCCGCCCGGGCTGCCGCGGGAGACAATTTTCAGGGCTTCGATCTGGGCCCCATTCTTTTTGCCCTCAACAATCCTCAGATGCATGAGCGGTATGAAGTTCAGCTCGATACGGAAGAGCCTCGCGGGGACGATGATGCGATCGGACTCTCCGTCCATCTGATCCGCAACGGCATTGAGCAGGAGATGCCGGCTGCCTTGCGCTTCACCTTCAACATGAAACGCCAGGAAGGTACCTGGCGGTTGAACACCATTACCATGAATGCCACCCTGTTTGCAGGCGATCCGCGAGTTCTGGACAAATCCTGGCTCGGGCCGGCGCTGCTCATGGCTACGGGGACCGTCGGGGAAACGCCCGCGGTTGTGGATGATCGGCCAAAGATGTCGCCGGTGCGCGCGGTTCGCCTGATTGGCATCGCGGAACACATTTATGCCCAGGCCCATCCGGGAATCGGTTTTACCTGTCGGATGTCAGATCTGGTGAATGTAGGCAAAGGCCTGGACGAAGAGGGTGTCTACAGGTTCATGGACGCGGAATTTGCCCAGGGCGTTTACAACGGCTATCGCTTCACGCTGGCGGGTTGCGAACGCAAGCCGGCCAATGACTTCCATATTGTGGCCGAGCCTCTTATGGGCAAGGGAAGCGCCTATTGTTCTGATCATGCCAACAATCTCCGCACCTCAGATGATGGCCGTGGCGCTACCTGTCTGACCTCGGGAAAAATCGCGCGCCGCTGAACCTCAACAGCAATCTCACTCAGAAAAATGAAATGGCGGAGAGCGCCCTTTCACCCTCCGCCATTGTGTTTTACCGTGGCCTGCTCAACGATTAAGATTTTTGTACTTGCAGGTGGTTGTCCACCGAGAAAATTCCGGGCACGGTTGAAGCTTTGGTTCCGGCCAATTGCTTATCGGCCTGGCTATCCACCACACCTTCCAGCGCGACGTGGCCGTTCTTCACAATAATGTGGATCGGCGGTACGGATCCCATGGAGTATCGGAACAACGGTGAGTTTTCGCC
>DASTPO010000305.1:0-13471 GCA_035762225.1 Candidatus Angelobacter sp. | reverse complement strand
TCGTTGCCAAGCTGAGTAAGCCGCGCGCCGCGTGGATCATGGTCCCGGCCGGCGATCCTACGGAGCAGACTGTCAACGCGCTTGCGCAACGCTTTGCAGCTGGCGACACAATCATCGACGGCGGCAACTCTTATTTCAAAGATGATGTTCGCCGCTCCCTTAAATTGAAAGACCGCGGGATTCACTACATCGACGTGGGAACCAGCGGCGGTGTGTGGGGACTGGAGCGGGGTTACTGCATGATGATCGGCGGGCCCAAAGAAGCGTTTGATCGCCTGGACCCAATCTTCAAGACTCTTGCTCCCGGCAAAGGTGACATTCCGCGCACTCCGGGACGGGAAAAGTTGGGCGGAACGTCTGAGCTGGGGTATCTCTATTGCGGCCCATCGGGTGCTGGACATTTCGTGAAGATGGTGCATAACGGAATCGAGTACGGCCTGATGCAAGCCTATGCAGAAGGTTTTGATATCTTCCGCAATGCTACCTCAGAGCAATTGCCCAAAGACCATCGTTACGATCTGAACCTCGCCGATATCGCCGAGGTGTGGCGCCGCGGCAGCGTGATCTCATCCTGGCTGCTGGATCTCACGGCCATCGCTCTGGCGGAAAATCCGACGCTCTCCGAGTACACCGGCTTCGTGCAGGATTCCGGCGAAGGCCGCTGGACGGTCAACGCTGCCCTTGAGGCAGCGGTCCCGGCGGACGTGCTGACCGCCGCTCTTTACACTCGGTTTCGTTCGCGCCAGGAGCATACGTTCGCGGAGAAAGTGCTGAGCGCGATGCGCCAGAAATTCGGCGGCCACATTGAGCTGACCGCGCCAAAAGAATAAAACGGCCTTAGCCGGCGGAGAATTCACCGATGCCCAAATCGACAGATATCGAACGCGAGCAGCCAGCCATGGAACGGATGCCGTCGGGAAGTCCCCCGCCGACCGGCCCTTGCGCCCTGGTGATCTTTGGCGGCACAGGCGATCTCACTGCCCGCAAGCTCTTCCCCGCCCTCTACAACCTGGCCAAGAGCAAGCTGCTTTCTCAGGATTTTGCCATCGTCGGCGTAGGGCGTAACGATTACACCACCGACCAATATCGCAAAGTGATGGGAGAAAACCTCAAGAATTTTGCCACCGGAAAGGTTGATCCTGAACTGTGCGACTGGCTGATCCAGCGCACAACCTATCTCGCTGGGGAATTCCAGGATCCCCAGATGTACGCGCGCCTGAAACAATGTTTGTCAGAGATCGACAAGAAGACTTACAACACGGATGGCAACTATTTCTTTTACCTCGCCACCAGTCCGGCGTTTTTTGGCGCCATCGCAGATCAACTGGGCGCGGCAGGACTCACCCGCGAGGTTGACGGCCACTGGCGGCGCGTGGTCTTTGAGAAACCTTTCGGCAACGATCTTCAGTCCGCCAAAGACCTTAACTGCCAGGTCAGCAAGGTTCTGAGCGAACGCCAGATTTTCAGAATCGATCACTATCTCGGTAAAGAGACCGTACAGAACATCCTGGTATTTCGCTTCAGCAACGGGATCTTCGAACCGATCTGGAACCGGCGTTACATCGATCACATTCAAATCACCGTTGCCGAGACGGTGGGCGTGGAAAAACGCGGCGGCTACTTTGACATGGCCGGCACCCTGCGTGATATGGTGCCCAACCATCTTTTCCAACTCGTCTCGCTCACCACCATGGAGCCGCCTATCTCCTTCAGCTCCGGATCTGTGCATGATGAGCAATCAAAGATCCTGCATGCCATCCAGCCTTTTGACGAAGAGGATGTGATTCACTGTGCCGTGCGCGGCCAGTACGGCCCTGGCGTAGCCAAGGGCGAGCGTGCGCCCGGCTACCGCGCCGAAGAGGGCGTTCCCTCAGATTCTAAAACCGAAACCTTTGTGGCCTTGAAAGTGATGATTGATAATTGGCGCTGGGCCGGTGTTCCCTTCTACATTCGCACCGGCAAGCGCCTGGCGACGCGCCACACTGAAATTGCCGTGCAATTCAAGCGCGCACCGCTGGTTCTCTTCCGTGACACGCCCGTAAGCAGCCTGAACTCCAACCAATTGATCATTCACATCGCGCCGGATGAGGGTATCTCTTTACGCTTCGGCGCCAAGATCCCCGGTGCGCAGATGAAAGTTGGTGAAGTGGAGATGGACTTCAATTATGCCGATTATTTTGGCACCACAGCCAATACCGGTTATGAAGTGCTTCTCTATGACGGAATCATGGGCGACCAGACTCTCTACCAGCGTGCAGATATGGTGGAGGCCGGGTGGGCCGTGGTAGATCCCGTGCTTGACGTGTGGAAGGCGTTGCCGGCGCGAAATTTTCCCAACTACGCCGCGGGCTCATGGGGACCGAAAGAAGCTTTTGAGCTGATCGAGCGCGACGGCCGCGCCTGGAGAAAAATCCCTGAATGATCCTGGCCGGCGATATCGGCGGCACCCACACCCGGCTCGGACTGTTCGACGAAAACGCCGGCCGCCTTCGTCTTCAGTCAGAAAAAAATTATCCCAGCCGCGAGCACACGGGCCTGGCCGAGATTGTTAGCGCGTTTCTCAGCGCTCAAAATATCAAGGTCGAGCGCGCGTGCTTTGGAATTGCCGGGCCTGTCCTAAACGGGCGCGTTGTCACGCCCAACCTACCGTGGGTGATCGATGTGCTGCCCCTGGGGCGGGAAACCGGCATTGAAACCGTTTTTCTGATCAATGACCTTCAAGCCCACGCCTCCGGTATCGACGACCTCGCGGCCGGGGACTTCGTCAATCTGAACGCAGTTCCGCAAGCCGCGGGCAATGCCGCTCTGATTGCTGCTGGAACAGGGCTGGGCGAGGCTGGACTGTATTGGGACGGCACCCGCCGCCAGCCCTTCCCCTGCGAGGGCGGTCACTGCGACTTTGCTCCGCGCAATGATCTGGAAATCGCGCTGTTGCACTACCTGCAAGGCAAATTCGGCCGGGTCAGTTATGAGCGCGTCTTGTCCGGCCCCGGCTTGAAAAATATTTATGAATTTCTCCGCGACTGCGGCGTGGAGCAGGAACCGCCATGGCTGCATGACGAACTCGCGCAGAGTCCTGATCCGGTTGCCGGCATTTCTCAACACGGGCTGGAAGGGACTGCTCCCATTTGCGAGCGCGCTCTGGACATCTTTGTCGGCGTTTATGGCGCCGAAGCAGGCAATCTTGCGTTGAAGCTCATGGCTACCGGAGGCGTGTTCCTGAGCGGTGGTATCGCGGCCCGCATCCTGCCCAAGCTCACTGCACCCGCGTTCATGCAGGCGTTTGCCGCGAAAGGACGCATGCAGCCACTGCTGGCTGCGGTTCCGGTAAAGATCGTGACCAATGACCGGGTTGGGCTGATCGGCGCAGCGAGGTACGCGATGAACGTTTCGGACAAACTAAAGCCGCTAAAGTGATTCATACTAGATGACGGAAGCAGACGGAATGCCCGTGGAAGTCAAGATCGTGCCAGACAACGCGGCCCTGAACCGCGCGGCGGCACAAGAGTTTGCCCGCCTGGCGGATTCGGCCATCGCCGAACGAGGAAGGTTCTCTGTCGCTCTCTCAGGCGGCAACACTCCCCGTGCTGTCTACGCTCTTCTTGCTGAGCAATATCAAAATGCGCTTCCCTGGGACAGGATCCACATTTTCTTTGGCGACGAACGTAACGTGCGCCCCGATCATCCTGACAGCAATTACCGGATGGCGAACGACGCACTGCTGTCAAAGGTAGCGATTCCAGGCAGAAACATTCATCGCATTCAAGCGGAACTCGGCCCAGAAGCCGCGGTCAAAGACTACCAACTTCAATTGCAGGCGTTTTTTCATTTGACCGATGACTGGCCGCGTTTCGACTTGATTTTTCTCGGCTTGGGCGACGATGGCCACACGGCTTCGTTGTTCCCGGACACCCAGGCTTTGGAAGAGAGTTCCCTAACCGTCGTTGCCAATTGGGTGGAAAAGCTTCAGAGTTTCCGCATCACCGTCACTTACCCCGTTTTGAATCACGCGGCAGAGGTGTTATTCCTGGTTTCCGGCGCCGCGAAAGCCGGTATTCTCAAGAATGTTGTTCAGCCGCCTGGAGCCAACAAATTCCCATCCCAACGGGTCCACCCGGAAAACGGCCGGCTTTTCTGGCTGGTCGATCAAGATGCTGCCCGGCTGCTTCGCTTTGCCAATCCGCGCGGCGTTTAAGGGCCAAACGATCTCCATTCCGCCCAGGGCCTTGATTCCGCGTCGCTATCGCCTTATACTGAGTAGCGAACATACGACGAAACTAATGATACTGCCATGTCGACGCTCTTTTCTGATTACCCGTCTGACCCCTCTCTGGTGGGCATTGCCCGGCTGGCCGCTGCTGGTGAATCCGTGGCTGAGGGGCACAAGGTCGATTACCTCACTTTAGAGAACCGCAGCATTCTCGCGCGATGCAAGTCGCCGCGAATGCCGTTTGCCTGGATGATCAACCCCTATCGTGGTTGCGAATTTGCCTGCAAATACTGCTATGCGCGCTATACCCACGAGTTTATGGAGCTGCGCGACTCCCTGGATTTCGAACGCAAGATTTACATCAAGCAAAACGGAGCTTGGTTGTTGCGGCAGGAACTGAAGCAGGTCCGCCCCGGGCAAAGCATTGCCATCGGAACGGCCACCGATCCCTATCAGCCGGCGGAAAAAAAATTTGGAATCACCCGCGCTCTGTTGGAAGAATTTGCGCGTCATCAGGGCCATTCACTCGGGCTGGTCACCAAGTCTGATCTGATCCTGCGTGACGTTGATTTACTTGCTGCCATTGCGCGCCATAACCGGCTGAGTATTCATGTCACCGTCACCACGACGCGCACAGATTTGGCGCGCATTCTGGAGCCCCGGGCGCCGCGGCCTGATCTGCGATTCAAAGCTGTGCGCAAGCTGACGGAAGCTGGGATTCGCACCTGCGTCAATTGCGCTCCAGTTCTACCCGGGATCACTGACTCCCCTGCGGATCTGGAACAACTGGTGGCTGCCGCCGCCGAGGCAAAAGCATCTTCTGTCACGCCAATTCCGCTCTTCCTCAAACCATGTTCAGAAAAAGTGTTCATACCTTTTTTGCAGGAACATTTTCCTGATCTCGTCGACTCATATCGAAGGCGCTTCGCCAATCATGCTTTTCTGCCGGATCAATATCGGCAGAGAATTTCCGCGCTGGTGACAAAGCTCTGCAGGAAATATGGGGTGGTTGATCGAAGTCGAGAGCAAAAGTGGACGTATGAAAAGAGCGCTTTTCAACCGGTGCAAATGTCGATGTTTTAATCTTCGGTCGGCACCAAAGGGAATGCCACCAAGTTTTCCACAGGTCAGCCCGGAAAACGATCTATCAATACAGCCTAGGGGCCTCATTCTTGCTAAGAGCTGTAAAATCAGCATATTGCGATATAATTTGGGGCCTGCAAATATTTTTATATTGACCTGTAGTACATGGTTGAATATGTCCAATAGGACATGGTATAGTGCTACCACTCAAGCAGAGAAGCTGCTTTTGGCACCTGAATTATTAGAAAGAAATGCAATCAGTAAGAAAGAATTTAGTTCTTTTTTCTTATTTTTATGTGTACTATTGGACAGTCCTTCATATAGTACTAATGTCACGCAAGCGAGTGCGGCCTTCGGGTTACGTAGGCCGGAACGCGAGAAATTTTCAAATGCTGTTTTAATCAGATTCAGATTAGCAAGTGGAGAATGTCACGAGTTTAGATGGTCCTTACGAACACGTGCCAGGATGAGCAAACGGACAGTACGAGAATCAGCAAAAGTGAAACGTTTTTGGGTCTGAATTCACAAGTAATAGGAAGGTCGCAATTCCGGGTCGGGCGGGGGAGCCTAGACCAGCGATCTTACTAGGGGAAACAGCGGATGGGCTTTGCACGTCACACGAAATAAAAAAGTGACGGCAATTCTTCCACCGAAGCGGGAGGTGGACTTTGCGGATACTGGTTATTGAGGATGAGCCTAAAGTAGCACGTACACTGGTGAAGGGTCTGGAAGCAGACCACTTTGCCGTTGATCTGGCTGGGGACGGAGAAGAAGGTCTCCAGCTGGCCACCGAGATTGATTATGACGCGATCATTCTCGATTGGAATCTTCCGAAACTGGACGGTTTGACGGTCCTGAGAAAACTACGCAAGTCGGGGTCGAACATGCGTATCCTGCTGCTGAGCGCGCGGAAGGATGTTTCTGACCGCGTTTCCGGCCTGCAAGCAGGAGCGGATGACTATCTGGTAAAACCGTTTTCGTTTGAAGAGCTGCTGGCCCGGGTCCACGCTCTTCTGCGCCGCCCACAGGAACTTTTGGATAAACTCAGTGTGGAAGACCTTGAACTCGACCGCATGCGCCATATGGTGACTCGCGGAGGCAAGCCAATCAATCTGACGCAGCGTGAATACGCGGTGTTGGAGTACCTGATGCGCAATGCCGGCCGCACCGTCACCCGAACCATGGTCGTCGAGCACGTTTGGAACCTGGGTTTTGAGGGCTTGACCAACATTGTGGACGTGTACATCAACTATCTGCGCGCCAAGATCGACCACGGCTATGAGAAGCCGCTGATCCACACGGCCCGCGGGGTTGGCTACATGCTCTCCGCAGCGTCGCAATAATGAAGTTACCGCTTTTACGCCGGCTGAGTTCCCGGCTCGCGTTGAAGCAGACCGTAACCTTCGCGCTCCTGGTGATCCTGCTCGCCTGGAGCGCGTTCGCTCTGCTGGCGCGTCGCATTTACGGCCACGTCGATGAGGAGTTGCAGGACCGTGCCATCGCGGTCCGCAGCATGCTGCAAGTCCGCGCCGGCAAAGTGAAATGGCTCAACGCCGAGGCCGATCCTGAAGTACGCGACGAGTTCGAGCGCTCCATGCGCTATTACGAACTGATCGACGAAGACGGCACGGTTCTCGACGGATCACGGGCCATGTCCGCGTTGCATCCACAAAAAGTTGCGTCACCTATTACCGCCGCCCAATTCGCCCATCCCAACTGGGAAGACTTCACCGAGGGCAATTCGCGGATACGCATCATGGATGTTCCGGTCCTGGGTCTTGCCGGGCACCGCTATCTGCTCCGGATTGGTACCTCACTGGATGAAGCGGATGACGACTGCCGCCGCGTCCAATACTTCCTTTTTGCCCTGGTTCCCTTCATCATCATTGCCCACGCGGCCAACGCCTGGATCATGGCGGCAAGGTCTCTGCAGCCGCTGGAACAGATCGCAGCAGCAGCAAAACAGATAACGCCCTTTGATCTGAGCACGCGCCTTCCGGTTTCAGGACGACAGGACGAGTTGGATGACTTGACCGTCTCGCTGAACGCTATGGTCGTGAGGCTGCAAAGCTCGTTTCAAAGAATGACGGAGTTTCTCCGCAACCTCTCGCATGAAATACGCCAGCCGCTGACCGTATTGCGCTCGGAAACCGAGCAGGCATTGCGGCTGGGCACGAATGAAACAAACTATCGCGATACCCTATCCAAGCAGCTTGAGCACGTGGAACTGCTGGCCCGTACCGTCTCTGACCTGATGGAGCTGGCACAGTCTGAAAATGAGCAGATAAAGCTTCAAACCTCGAAGGAAGACCTATCCGAACTTGTCCAGACCGCTATCGACGGAATGCGCACGCAGGCCGCCGAGCGCAACGTTAATATCTCCGGGGCGGTACAGCAGAATGTGGTCGGTGCATTTGATGCTGGGCAAATATGGAGACTGCTTTTGAATCTGCTGGACAACGCCATCAAGTTCAACCGTCCCGGTGGGCGGATTGACGTTTCGCTCGCTGTACACAACGAGATGGCCATGATCTCCGTTACCGACACGGGCAGCGGCATTTCCGCAGAAGAACAGATTCACGTATTTGACCGCGGGTACCGTACGGCGGGCGCCCGAAAATCCAGCGTTCCTGGCACTGGCCTTGGTCTGCACTTCGCTCGGGCTATCGCCGAAGCCCACGGTGGTCATATTGAATTGACCAGCATTCCCGGTGAGGGTTCGTGTTTTCGCGTAGCGCTTCCCGTGCGGGCAGCGGTGGAACCACAGTTGCCGTCAATGCAGCACGACGCAACCATAAACTAAAGAAAAAATTGTGTTCGGCAAATTTCCCCGAATCCAGACATTACGAAATTTAATAAATTTTCAATCCAGAAGAACATCGCCGCATAACAAAATGTGATATTCAATGTCCGCGTTATCGCGGTGACGGACCAAGGCAATTGACGACGGGAGCTTGAAGTATGAGATGTGGTAAAGCTGGGCTGATTCTCTTCACCATCGCGCCATTTTTGGCGGCGCAGCAACCTTCGCAGTCCCACCCGGTAAACCAAGCCCCCGCTGTCGCAACTCTTGCTCCAATGAACGGCTCTTCGTCTGCTCCGGTGTCGCCTTCTACTGCTGCGGGAGCTCCCGGCACAACTCCCGGCATCCATGATTCGGCGGCCGCTGTGGATTATTCCTCTGGACAGTTGACGCTGGTTTCCGATAGCGCGCCGCTGGGTTACGTGATGAAGCTGATTGCCCGCAAAACGGGCGCCCTGGTGGATTTAGCCCCTGAACTGCAAAATGAGCCGGTGGTCGCGCGCCTGGGGCCCGGTTCCGTTCGCGAAGTCCTTACGAGCCTGCTGGACAGCCCCCGGATCGATTACATTGTTTTGGGAACGGGCGACGAGGCCGGCAGCTTAAAGCGGATTGTGGTTCGTTCTCGCCATTCTGGTGTAACCATGGCAAACATTCGCGCCGCCCAGGCCAGACAAGCAGCGCTCAATCAGGACGAGAATGGCGGTTCTGAGGATGGTGCACAACCCGCGCCGCAGCTTTCCCAGGAACAGCTCATGGAAAACTGGAAAAAGATCCGTGAGGAAAAGCGCCTGGCGGAAATCCAGCAGCAGGCTCAGGATCGCGAAAACGAACGAAACCAGGTTTCCCAACCTCCTCTGCCGGAAAACCCGCCTCAAGCAACGCAGCAGGATAATCCTCCACAACAATAGCCAGATTGCAATTAGGAGAGGGCTTCCCGATTACAACATCTGCTTATCTGGGCAGAATTGCATTTCTGCGTGCAAAAGGTGAAGCTGTGTTTGGCGCCGATGAGGGATTTTAATTCTTGTTTGATGGCTCTCTAATCACCAAGCCCCAGTATCTCTTTAGCACTTTGCTGACGGCGCACGGTCAAATTCCGGTGCCGGAAGGAATGGGAGATCCTCTCCAATCCGAGGTCCAATAGATTGGACACTTGCAGTCATTTTCGGATTCAAAGACAGGGTCTCCTGTATCCGCCCTTTATTTGGAATTGCGCCTTTTCAGTCCCGGTAACTGAAAGCTTGCCGTCCGCTCAGTGGCTTCCTGGTCGCATGCAACCAGGACTATGCAGCTTACAGGACTGTCTTAATTTTTGAAGCTGGGTGATTTCAACAATTGCCCAGCTTCATTTTTTGCGCAGTTCGGCATTGAGGTGGCGCAGGAGGCGCCGACGAGTTTTTGAAAATCTTTAGATATTGAAAGCGATTCCCCCTGCCCGGACAAGGGGAAGCGAACTGGTTTACGGACTGGTTAAGCTACTCCGCCGCGCAAAACGTTGGCGGCCAAAAAGCCCTTGGGGCCCTTTAATAGCTCGAATTCCACCGTTTCCCCCTCGTTAAGTGTCCGATAGCCATTTTCCTGGATCGCGGAAAAATGCACGAAGACGTCTTCGCCGGTGGAGCGTTGAATGAAGCCGTACCCTTTCGCTCCATTGAACCATTTCACTGTTCCCTTCTCTTTCACAAGCGCAACTCCTTTCGCCTCAGCGTCAGATTGAAATCTCCTCTGCCTCAGAACAGCGGAGAAAGGATTGTTGCTTTGCCGGCCAGAGAACCTTATGCAAACAAGCACTGCGACCCAAAATTGCCTCTTGGGCTACAACGGCGAAGCATCAACCCACCATGCACCCCGGCGGGATGATCGCCGGGAGCTAGGCATAATATTCAGGAACTCTGGTTCTTGTAAAGTATTTTGTTTTGAACGGATCCAGCCCAGCTTTTGCCATCTCCCGACCCTGAATGACCCAAGTGAACCGGCCTAAGGGACTTTCGTGCGCCAATCGGGAGTTATTCCGGTCCATTGCCGGAGCCAAATTCTGTTACGATTTTCCTGCACTCATGCCAACAAGTTCCGCCACCTCCGCCCCATCGTCGGCGCCGGCCTTGGAGTCGCCCGCCAACAAGCTATTCCTCCGGCCCTGGAAGCACATGCTGCGGCATAGAGGCTGGCCCACCCTGCAATACCTGACACGGACGGAAGCGCATACCTATGCTTTTTCCGTAGCCGCCAACGCCATCCTTTCATTTTTTCCTTTCATGGTTCTGTTGATGTGGCTGATCCGTAACGTCTTCCATTCACAGTCCATGTATGACGTAGTTGTGGCCCTTCTGCGGGACCATTTGCCCACAGGACAGGATTTCGTGATTCGCAATCTCCAGGCCCTGGTGAAAACCCGGCAGCGGGTCAAGATGGCATCTCTGGTGATCCTGTTGATCACCTCTACAGGGGTATTCGTGCCTCTGGAGGTGGCTTTCAACCGTATATGGGGCTTTGCTCGCAACCGGTCCTATCTGGGTAATCAGATCATCTCTCTTTTCCTGGCATTCGCCTGCGGCATCCTCGCGCTGGCTTCCGTTGGAATGGCGGCCGGCAATGAACTGGTGCTGTCCTTTATCATGCGCGGGAATGAGAACATTGTTTTTCGAGCGGCCACATTCGTCGCGCTCAAGATTTGCGCCACGGTCGCCAGTATTGCGATCTTCTTTTTGATCTACTGGGTACTCCCCAACGGCAAGGTCAAAGCTCGGAGTGTGATGCCTGCCGCCGTGGCGATGGGAGTGCTTTGGGAGGTGGGCAAATATCTGTACATCAAGACATTGCCCTGGTTGGGATTCCAGGAGGTCTATGGGCAGGCGTTTTCTATCTCTGTAGCATTGATGTTCTGGGCATTCATTTCCGGCCTGATGCTGCTGGCTGGGGCGCATTTGTCGTCGGATTTTACCCCGGAGTCACCACTGCCAGCGGAAACGGAAAAAGAGGATGGACTCGAATTTTCATAGCCCTCATGACCAGGGCTTGTCCGGTTTTCGGTACGTTTCGCGGTATTGCCTGATTGCTTGCCCTCCGGGCCGTTAAAATTTTCTTGGCTTTATCGGTGGCCCTCCCCTGTGTTCGTCTGACCATCTTTCAAGTTCCATGGGAACCCAAGTAGAAATATCGGCGGTTGCTCAAAAAGAGCACTTGTCACAACTTTTGACAATTAATTTCAAAAAAAGGAGAAAGACTATGCGTAAAAATGCGTTGCGTTTGTTATTGGCAATTGTGGTCCTGATCGGTGTGAATTCGCTGCCCGCTAGAGCGGGGGGGCCGTTACCAACGCCACCGTTTCCGCCCTGTCAAATGAAATAGATTTGCTGTTGGAGAAGGGGCTGATTTAGTCTTGCCACTTCATGAAAGCAGCCGAACTAGTATTGGCCTTGATAGGCACAGGGCTGCAAGCATTCCTGTGCCTCTTATTCTTATTGAAACGGGTCCATGGGCAATTCCACTGGTTTTTTGCCTACACCTCGTTCTCGATGGCCAGCACTTTCTTGGGATTGATTGTCCGCAACAATCCAACGTTATATTTTTACATTTATTGGGCATGCGAAGCCGGATATGTCTTCTTGGCTTTTTTTTCCCTACAGGAGGCATTTCGTTCGGTATTCAGAAATTTCTACTCAATGCGCTGGTTCCGTTGTTTGTTTCCGTCGATTGGCGCACTATTGATCACTATCGCCCTGCTTCGAACATTCCTACAGCCTAAACCTGCTCGTAGTATGGTAACAATTGCTCTCTTTACGCTTGAGATCATGGTCGGATTGCTTCAGTTTGCAATGTTTGTTGGCTTCGTTTTCCTGGTTCGGTTCTTCCAGTTGCGATGGCGTCAGCACGCCCTTGGAGTGATCCTGGGATTTGGTATTGCAGCCGCCGGAACACTTATCGCTTACCTGCTGCGTTCCGAATTCGGAACAAAATTCGACCCTGTGGTCAGAATAGCCCCTCCTATCGCGTACATTATGGCGGTGCTGGTTTGGCTGGCCACTTTTCTCAGAGCTGAACCGTCACAGCCCTCAACGGCTGCTGCTATTACCCCGGAGCAGATGATTTCAGAGCTTCGGCGGTATACCCGGGTGGCAAAGGGCGTTTTAGGACGATAATGTTCGACCTCATTACGATCGTGTTGGTGTTAGGGCTGCTGCTCTTTGCCGGATACACGGCAATGCAGGGTCTGGGCAAGTTCCCCAGGCGCACCACCGACGACGTAACCCCATACCTTCGGTCCACTGAAATCCATGAACTCGAATCTCTCCTGGATCCTGCCCAGGAAGTTAACTTTAGTCTGCGGCTATCGCCTCCTGAATTCGTTGCCTGGCAGCGCAAACGGATTCACCTGATGCGCGAGTACCTGTTGCGAATGTGCCATAACTCCCTTGTGCTTATCGAATGGGGCAACACTGAGGCGTTTGGCGAGCCAATCACGGCGTCAAACAAGACAGACAAACAGTTGATGGCCCACGAACTGGTCCAGGCGGCCACCGAATTCAGGCTCTATTCGCTGCTGGCTCTGGCGAAATTGCGGTTGTGGCTTCTTTGCCCAACCTCTTTGTGGTTCCTGTTGCGGTCTCCAAGCCTGCCCGGGCTACGCAATGTTTTTGGAATCAACGCGCTGGCATCCTACAGCCGCCTCAAGAACGCGGCAGAAACCTTAAGTTTGGCGTTTAGCGCCGACTTCCAGCACGAGTTGGCCGCAAGGCTCTAGCCTAGCCCGGAGCATTCATTGTTTTCTCTCAGATACGTCCTTTCCTAACCGATATAATCGGTAAATCTTGCCTGTCTGGTCCAACATCACGCGCAGACTTGCATCTCGAGGAATGGTTCCACGAACTCGACTGGCGCACTTTACGCTGTACTTCGCCGGTATCGAGGCCATGCTTGTTCTGCTGCGGTCGTTGCTGACACTTGCAGGCGCCTCCCGGATTGCAGGCGCCCTGGACGGATGGATTGCGTTTGTCGGCTGGGCTTCTGGCACACTCCTGCTGATCCTGGTGCTACGCTGGTTTCGAACCCACGTGATGTGGAGCGTACGAAATCGCCTTATCGTCACCTATTTGTTTATCGGAGGTGTGCCCGTCGCGCTTGCCGTGGCTATGGCGCTTGGCTCTGGATATCTGGTCCTGGGCGACTTGGCGACATTCATCGCTGTATCGGAGATCAAAGGCCAGGAGCAGCGGCTTGGCGCCGCGAACGCGGCGGCCGTTGAAGAAATTACCCGGCACAGCAATACAGCGGAAAAGGTTGCGGCCAATGATCCCTCGTTCCCGGGAAGGACCGTGACGTTGGACGCGGTTTCAACCTTGCCAGGATGGTTGAAGGACGGATTCAGCGGAATGGTG
>DASTPO010000304.1:0-8184 GCA_035762225.1 Candidatus Angelobacter sp. | reverse complement strand
TATTCGGGAGATCACACATGCCGGCAAAGAACGGAATCGCCACGTGGCCGAGCAAACACTCCGTTGATGAAACCGTGGAGAAGCTCAAATCTCTGCTTCAGCAAAAAAGCATCACGCTGTTTGCGTTGATCGACCATAGCGGTGAGGCCGCAAACGGCGGCCTCGCCATGCCTCCCACCAGGCTTCTGATTTTCGGCAACCCGAAAGCCGGAACGCCTCTGATGCTTGCCGCTCCCAGCACAGCCCTCGACCTGCCCTTGAAGATTCTGGTGTGGCAAGACCGCGACGGCAAAAACTGGATCTCCTATAACAGCGCTGAGTACCTGCAAGACCGCCACGGCTTCCCCACTGAACTCATGCAGAACATCGCCGCGGTTGAAGCGTTGGCCCGGAGCGCGGCTGAATAGCCATCTCGTATCACGGTGCGGTTGAAGGCCGTCCCAGCCAATGGGCCAGCAGTGCAATCGCGCTCAGCACCCAGATCACTGAAATTGCGCCCAGTGAGATCACGCAGTAAATGCACCAGACCTCCAGAATGTGCGCTTCAACGTGCGCCAGATACAAGGAAAAACCCAGCGCGCAGGAGGCCGCCGCCACCAGCAACGGCCACCACCTTTTGAATGCCAGCACTGCCAGCAGCAGATAACCGGCAATGCCGATGTCAGCCACGGGAATTCCCGCCATCACCGCGTACGGGCTCTTGTTGACCGTGCCGCAATCCCACTTTTCGTTAATGCTGCACGGCGACGTGCCGGTGCGGTAATGCTCGCGCAGCGCCAGTGACGCCGCCACCAGCCCCACCAGCGCAACCACCATGATGATCCATCTCATAAGCTTCCTCAGCACCGTTTCTATTTGGTCAGGCCCAGCGCCCGCGACTGAAACTCCAGTGACTCCATCAGGTGCTGCGCTACGTATTGCCAGTCATGTCCGCCAGGATAAATATGCGCTTCATGCGCGACGTGCCGCTCGGTCAGCAGCTTGTCCAGGCGGCGCGTGCCCGCGTCAAAACCGTAATTATCATGGTCACCGCAATCAAAGTAAATCTTGAGTCCCTGAAGGTTCGCCGATCGTGCAAAGACAAACGGCGTGTTCTCCTTCCAGAAAGGCTCGTTGAGCGGCGACCCGAACGCGCTGCCGAGAAAAGCCGAGAGGCCTGCCGAGGCCGCGCCGCGTGGAAGCTGCTCCAGCAGCGCGGGCATGTGTACGGCGACGGAAACAAACATCTGCGGATACTTGAACGCAAACCTCAGCGCGCCGTAGCCGCCCATGGATATCCCGCCGATCGCACGCCCCGAGCGCCCTGCCACCAGGCGGAAACGCTTTTCCATTTGGGGAACAAATTCGCGGACAAAGAAATCCTCGTACAGGATATGGCCGTCGCGTGAATTGATATAAAACGAGTTTTCGCCCTGCGGCGTAATGATCACAAGTTCGCCCAGGCGCTTTTGCTCCCAGGCATCTTCAATCAGGCTTGACGCGCCGCTGGAAGCCATAAAGCTCTGGTCTCCGCCCAGCCCGTGCAGAAAATAAAGTACGGGAAAGCGTTTGCCCGGCTTGGCGTCATAACTGGGCGGCAGCATGGCGCAAAAACCAATGTGCCCCGGCACGTACTTGCTCGTCATCGCGCCGCACTGCACGCGCGACTCAGAGAACGCGCTGGCCGATGACAAGAGTAAAAAGAATGAAAGGCAGTATTTAAGCATGAGGGTCAAAATGTGATTGGCAACCGGCAAGCGCAATCGCAGGGGCCGGATGCTAATTATTGGTTGCTTCGTCAGTCATGGCGCAGAGCCTGCACTGGATCCAGCCTGGCAGCGCGCGCCGCGGGATACAATCCCGCGCCCAGACTCACCAGCACGGAGAAAAGCAATGCGAACGTCACCAGCGGCCACGATACATACCAGAAATTTTCCGGCCGCAAGTCCTGCCGCTGCAGCCAGATATTTGTCAGCACGTTGATGCCGCGGCCAATCATCCATCCCAGGCCCGCGCCCAGCATGCCGCCCAGAATCCCCATCGATCCGGCTTCAAAGAAGAAGATGCGCTTCACGTCGCTGTCGCTCGCACCCAGCGCCTTCATAATTCCAATCTCGCGCCGGCGCTCCAGGATCGCCATCACCAGCGTATTCACAATGCCCAGCGACGCCACCGCCAGCGCCATGCTGCCAAAGATCGCCAGAAACATATCCAGGAACTTGAAGAACCGCGCAATGCCCTTCGACGCATCCACAATTGAAAACGTGCTGAAGCCCTGTTTCTTGATGTCCTCTTCCACCTGCCCAACCGCCTTGCTCTTGGACACGCGGACCATCAGCGCAATGTACGTCTTGGTCTGGGATGGGCGCAGCGTGTTCCAAAGCTCGCCCGCCTGCACCATGTTCAGCGATTCCGCAAGCGCCAGCGGCAGAAACAGCGGCGTCCTGCCCTGGCGGAAGCCGCGGTTGGGTTCGCTGCTGACCACGCCTACAATTTTGAGCCTGATCTGCTTAGGCACCAGGTTGAAACTCTGCGAATCGTCGGTGGTGGTGCCGTCGTCAATGTCGTCCGGATCGGGTTCCGACTTCTTCTTGGTCGCTTTGCCGCTCAGCGGGGCGCTCTCGCCCGCTTCGCGCTGGTGATAGCGCAGCACCAGGTATTTTCCCAGCAGTTGGTCTGCCTGCTCCTGGGTCAGCTTGATGTCTGAGTTTCGCTGCTCCCGTGGCTGGTCCAGCAGATCGCGGCCGAAGTCGGCCAGAATGATTACTTCCTGCGCGTCGGCGGCGGAGAAGAAGCCGCCTTGCACGTCGTCAAACGCTTCACTGGTGCGTGCCGACTGCGGCAGCGTTCCCACCACGGTGAAGTGTCCATCGCCCTTGGCGCCTTCCAGCCGCACATCGGCCACAGCGCTGAAATTCGGATAGACCTCGGCGACGTTTGCCATCTGGGCAAAGCTCATGCGCGCCGCATCGTCCAGCGGCTTGGGTTGCACCGTTACCGGCGCTGCCTGGGTAAACCGTGGCCCACGCGAATCCTGCCGTGACGTGACGATAATGGTGTCAAACAGGCCTGAGCGCCCCAGCTGGCGGTTGGCCAGCCGTTGCAGCCCAACGCCAAGCGAAAGAAATGCCACCAGTGAAGCCACGCCCACCCCGATGCCCAGGGTTGTCAACGAATTGCGCAGGCTCGCTTCCCGCAGATTGCGCCCAGCCAGTTCGATCAGGTCGTAAGCTCTCATCGCATGACTCCTGTCTTTGCCAGCTTGGTGTTTTCCACTTCGCCTACAAGCTTGCCGTCGCCCAGAAAGACCAGCCGGTTGGCGTAACGCTCGGCCAGCGGCTGTTCATGCGTCACCATGATCACCGTCATCTCCAGCGTTCGGTTCAGCTCGCGGATCAGGTCCATGATCTCCTTGCCGGTCTTGCTGTCCAGGTTGCCGGTTGGCTCGTCGGCCAGCAGAAGCTTGGGCCGGTTCACCAGCGCCCGCGCCAGCGCCGCGCGTTGTTGCTCGCCGCCGGACATCTCGCTGGGTCGATGCTGCATGCGATCGCTCAGCCCCACTCGTTCCAGAGCTTCCTGGCCGCGCGCCCGCCGCTCGCGGCGCTTGACTTCGGCAAAGCGCATGGGCAATTCCACGTTCTCATACAGCGTCATGGTAGGAACCAGGTTGAATGACTGGAACACCATCCCCACCGTGTGCCGGCGATACTGTGCCAGCTGTTCGGACGTCATGGTGGCCAGGTCAGCGCCTTCCACTACAATCGCGCCGGAATCTGGCCGGTCCAACCCGGCAATCAGGTTCAATAGCGTTGACTTTCCCGAGCCTGACGCGCCTAGCAGGGCGATAAACTCGCCGCGGCCCGCAGCCAGGCTTACTCCATCCACCGCGGGGATAATCGACCGGCCCAGCTTGTAGTGCCGGACCACCGAGACCGTCCTGACTGATTCGAATTCTGTGCCGTTTGTAGCCAAGATGGATTTCTCCAATGCTTCTATCCGCATGTTACTACGCAAGTTTCCATTCCGCTCCCTGCGTCCAGCCATTCACCTTAGAACAGAAGTGTTCAGCGTGACGTGTCCGTGAATCCCATTGACCTTGGGACTTCCGATTGACCCAGAAGTTTACCCGACTGGTCCACTCAATCTGTCTGACCGCTTTGTTTGCTCTTCTATTACGCTCGAATTTTGTCTGTGTCGCTCTTCCCCGCATCTCCGCGGTGAAAATCGCGGGCTTCGACCAAAGCATCTGGAAGAACCTCGGCGCTCTTGACAAGCACCCTTTAGCTCTCAGCCAGCTCACCGTTTCACCCCACCCGGCCTTTTTTTATTTTCTGTTGCAAACAAACCATTTGTTCCATTCGACGCAGGCGTGACCCCTGCGTGACCCATGGGAGACCCTTGCGTGACCCTTGGGTGATCCAAACCCAATCCCAATCCCAATCCCAAACCGGCTGAGCGGACCGGCTGGGTGTCACAGCTCCAAAAGCACAAAACGCAACGGTCTCCCGTTGCGCTGGACTTCATTTTCCACTTTCACTATAGCAAATAAATCACGAAGGTCAAGAGTTACTTTGCCGGTCCGGGCAGCTTCGCCGGATCAATCCTCCATACGTCACCCTTGCCATGATCAGATACCCACACCGAGCCAAAGCCATAGCGGATCCCGTCAGCCTTCGGATAGTTCCCATACTGAACAATCACTTTGTTATGCACCGGATCAATCAGTGTGACCGGATTGCCGTCCATGGTTACCCATAGAATTCCTGCGCCATAGCAGATTTCCCCGCCCTTACCCGGTATGTGTACCGGAATATTGGCCAGTACGTTGTTCGTCTTGGGATCAATGCGCGTGACGCTGCCGTCAGATTGGCTTATCACCCAGAGC
The DNA here is from genome assembly GCA_035762225.1 of Candidatus Angelobacter sp. Taxonomy (GTDB): domain Bacteria; phylum Acidobacteriota; class Terriglobia; order Terriglobales; family Acidobacteriaceae; genus Angelobacter. Next base: position 3,320 of record DASTPO010000304.1, on the reverse strand, counting down.
GATCCCGCCGCCACCGTCGCGAACCGCGGGCCTTCCTTCACCACGATCATCTTCGTGACCTTCGCTCTCGTGGGATCTACGCGATAGACATTCCCGTCGCCCGAACTGATCACCCACACCGAGCCAAATCCCAGCTTCACCACGCCGGAATCCTTGCCCACCTGAACATGCTTCACCACGCGGCCCGTTTTCACGTCAGCCTGGGTCAGCATGCCGGAATGGCCGTCATCGTCGCTGGCGTACCAGACGTAGTTCTCGTCCACGGCAATCGACCCTTCACCGCTGCTGTCAATTTTCACCGGCACGCGCAAGTCCACCGTGTTGGTTTTGGGATTGATTCGCGTAAGCGTCTTGCTCTGGCAGTTCATTACCCAGACATGGTCTACGCCAATGCCAATCCCGTAGCACGGCTCCTTGTCCACCGGGATCCTCGCCTGCACCGTGTTGCTTGCCGGGTTGATCCGCACTATCTCGTTGTTTTTGGCTACCGATACCCAGACCGATCCAAAGCCCACCGCCAGCCAGTCGGCGTCGCCGCCAACGTGGATCTTGTTGGTGATCGGCAGCGCTGATGCATCCAGCTTCTTGAACTCCGCCGGGGATTCAGTCTTTTGCTCGCCGCCAAAAGCTGCACCGGCCATCACCGTGACCAGCACGATCCATATCCCTGCGCGGCTCCAATCTCTCCTGAGAGTCTTCATTGCGACCATACTAGCGCATCCGCACCTGCCAGGGCGCGGTCCCCTCCTTGCCGCTACGCGTTTACGCAACACATTGTTAATCCGGTCGCGCCGGCGTCGTTGCTGGTGTAAAGTTTGGCCTATCCAAAATGAGTCCCATCACCCACTTTTTTGCCGGATGGGTTCTGGCATCAATCTCTCCAGCGCCTCTTAGCCGGCGCGAAAAAGCGCTGGTGGCTGCGGCCGCCGTCATCCCTGACATCGACGGCATTGGCCTGGTCCCTGAACTTCTCACCCGCCATTCCAGCCATCCCTTGTTGTGGTTTTCCTTGTATCACCATTCTCTGCATACCCTGGCGTTCGCGCTGGTCTGTACTCTCGCAGCCTACCTAATGGCCGGGCCACTAGCAGGCTTCACCTTTGGTCCTGTCATTCAGGGTCGGCGACCTCCTACTCATCCCTGGCTTACCGCATGGCTGGTCTTTTTGAGCTTCCACTTGCACCTGTTCTGCGATCTGGTCGGCGCCCGCGGCCCTGACGGTGATCAGTGGCCCATCCCGTATCTCAAGCCATTCTCCAGCGCACTTCAGCTAACGTGGCACGGACAGTGGGCTCTTAACGCCTGGCAGAACTTTCTTGTAACCGGCGTACTTCTACTCGCAACCCTCTGGATCGCATGGAGATACAGCAGTTCGCCAATTGAACTCTTTTCTCCGGGGGCGAATCGTGAGTTCGTTGCCGCGCTTCACAGCCGACTTCCAGTAAATTGACCTGCAAAAATCCTGCTCCCTTTTTCAAGTATCCAACTAGTTCCGAACCATAAACGCGGAAGACTTGAAGGGAAATCTTAAGAATTCCCCGTGGTTGTCAAGACCATAGCTATACAACACCTGGGCTGCAAATAATTTTGCTTGTCCTTTAGTCTTAATCGTTTAGAATGCCGCCAGCCACTTCTCGAATGGACCCTCTAAAGCTGTCTGCGCAAGAATTAGTGCAGCTTTGTCTCGAAACGAAAGATGAAGCCAGTTGGATAGAGTTCGTGCGCCGTTTTCAGCCCTTGATCTCCGGCGTGGTAATCAAACTAATGTGCCGCAGGGGCAAGATCAATCTCGCATTGGCGGATGATTTGGTTCAGGACACTTACTTAAAGATCTGCGCGCATAACTTCAAAGCCTTAAGGGACTTTGATTTTCGGCACGAGAACGCTCTTTTCGGCTTCCTCAAAGTCGTCACCGCCAACGTGGTGGAAGACTACTACCGCACCATTAACAGCCAGAAGCGAGGTCAGGGGCGCGGCGAAGACGACCTGGAATATGCCAGCGCCGTGACGCCAATGCCTGCAAGTGACCCAATGCCCGTTGAAAGGCAGATTCTGATCGGCGAGATCGCCCAGTGTCTGCAACAGCAGGCGGCTGAACCAAATTTTTCCCGCGACTACGCCATCTTCTGGCTTTACTACCGGCAGGGTCTCACCGCCAAAGCCATTGCGGGCCTTCCCGGCATCAGCCTGAGCGTAAAAGGAGTTGAAAGCACTCTTCTCCGCCTGACCCGGCTCGTTCGCACACAGCTCGCGCCTTCGGCGGCAAAAAAAAGGGTCACCGGTTGAAAACTGGTTTGCCAAACCGTTTTATTTTTTCCAAGAACCACGCCGGGAGTTTCCAACATTTATCCTCCTTCCCGGCTTTGCATTGGATAATGTCTCCAGCTTCAAAGTTTGGATCCAATGGCCGTGCGCTGGATGAGTCTTCGGTACGATTTAACAATGGAGAACGGACAGCGCGGAATGAGTCATGCCTGCGATCTAGCATGGAGAACGGACAGCACGGCCGGCCAGGCACCCGGGAAGTTATTGAAAACGTTCGCCAAAGGACTTGCACGCGGTTCTACGTTTATATAAGGGAGATGTGGTCGAATTGAATGATCAATCTGAGCACCTGAGCAATGCTCAAGTTGAGGGGTATGGGAACCGAACCCTCGCTACGGGAGCGGAACAACTGCCGGCGCAGAACCAGGCAGAGGAGCTGGAGCAGCACCTCGCTGTTTGCGCATCCTGCCGTGCCCGCGTGCTCCACTTTCAGCGCACCCATCTCGCGCTGCTTCCGGACGACACAATGAAAACGGCCCCCACTGCGGACTGTCCCAGCGAAGACGATCTGCGTAACCTGGCGGCTGGTCTGACTTCCGAGCCTCTTGCTGCGACACTGCTCCAACACGCTTCCACCTGCGACCATTGCGGCTCCCTGCTCCGGACCTTCTCCGAATCATTCTCAGATGAATTCACCGCGGAGGAAAAACAGGCAATTGCTTCCCAGCGGGCTTCCTCCGTCTCCTGGCAACGCGAGACAGCCAGAAAGATGCTGGCCCAGGCGTCAGCACGCCAAAGCGCAGAAATGCCAGCCCTGGATGAATCACGCGGCGTTACGAGTCAACGAGTTAGATTTTTCTCCCGGCGATGGGCTCTGGTCCCAGCCGCCGCAGCCGCTGCCGCCGCCATCGCCGTGGGCATCTGGTACACCCAGCGCGATACCCCGGAAAAGGTGGAAAAGCTGCTGGCCCAGGCATACACGGAAAATCGGACCATCGAGATGCGGTGGCCAGGGGCCGAGTGGGATCGCGCGAACGTGACACGGGGGCCCTCCG
>DASTPO010000303.1:0-13744 GCA_035762225.1 Candidatus Angelobacter sp. | reverse complement strand
CCGGGCAACATGGCCACTCCTTCGGTACGCTGCCGCTGGGAGCAGACCTCGATTCGATCTTGACTGCCGTCGCCCCTGACAGTTCGACCGCTTGCACGCGCTAAAATGAATCGGCGTTTACCCGCTGCAATCCTGGAGCTTCCACCATGGGTTTTTGGCAACGACTGTTTCTGGCAGCAATCGCTGTTTTATTCTTCTCATCTCCGTTGGTGTCTTATTCGCAGGCGCCCGAGGGCATCCCTCGCGATCTGGCGCGCCAGCGGGCACAGCAGATAAAAGACATTCGCTACGAGCTCAGATACAACGTCGTGACTGAAGCAAACTCATTTTCCGGACACGAAGTCCTGCGCTTCATTCAAAACCACGACGAGCGTGGCATCCTGCCCGAGTGGCTCGATTTCCGCGAAGGTTCAATCAGCAAGTTGACCGTGAACGGCCAGCCGGCGCCTGCGGAAATTCAGAATGGACACATCCTGCTGCCCGCCAAACTGCTCAAGGTAGATGAAAACACGATTGAAATTGATTTCACTGCGCCGGTCGCGCCGGCGGGCAAGGCCATCACCCGCTTTGAGGACAAGGACGACGGCAGCGAGTACATCTACACACTTTTTGTCCCTATGGACGCCGACATGGCGTTTCCGTGCTTTGACCAGCCGGACCTGAAGGCGATGTTCAACCTGACTGTGATCGCGCCGCAGGAATGGACCGTGATTTCCAATACAGTTGGGAAAGAGGTATCGGGCGAGAATGAGGAGGCCGCAGGGCGCCATCAGATAGAGTTTGAGGAGACCAGGCCTATCAGCACCTACCTGTTTGCCTTCGCTGCGGGGCCGTTCAAGAAGGTACATGACACACCTGGACTGCCCGGTCTTTACGTCCGCAAATCAAAAATCCAGAAAGCTGAAGCTGAAGCCCCAGCCATTCAGCAGATCGCCGCTGACGGCATCAAGTATCTTTCTGGCTACTTTGCCCAGCCGTTTCCGTTTCCCAAGTACGACATGGTGATGATCCCCGGCTTTGCCTATGGCGGTATGGAACACGCCGGCGCGACCTTTGTCCGCGAAGAGTCCGTCCTTTTCCGCACCGCGCCCACGCACAGTGACCGCCTGAACCGCGACATCCTGCTGCTGCACGAGCTGACGCACCAGTGGTTCGGCGATCTGGTGACCATGCGCTGGTTTGACGATCTTTGGCTCAAAGAAGGCTTTGCGCAGTACATGGCGTACCACGCGCTCAATGTGCTCAAGCCGGATGAGAATGTGTGGAAGCGCTTTTACCAGGCCATCAAGCCGGCAGCCTACGCCATCGACTCCACCCAGGGAACCACGCCGATCTATCAGGAAATCCCTAACCTCAAAGACGCAAAGTCTGCCTACGGGGCAATTGTCTATTCCAAGGCGCCGGGGGTGATCAAGCAGCTTGCGTTCGTGGTGGGCGAAGACCAGTTCCGCGACGGTTTGCGGCTCTACCTGAAAGAACATGCTTATGCCAACGCTGAATGGAGTGATCTTGTCGGCGCGCTGGAGCGCACCTCCGGGAAACCGCTGGGACCATGGGCTGATGCCTGGATCAAGCATAGGGGCATGCCCCAGGTAGATGTCGAGTGGACATGCGACCCCAAGTCGGGTTTTGGGCATTATTCACTGAAGCAGCATGATGTTCTTGGCGGAAAAGAGCTTTGGCCTATTGAAACAATGGTGCACATTGACAATTTCCCCAAGGAATCTCAGAACATCAGGGTCATGTTCAAAACAGAGATGACCGCCTTTTATCCGAGCCGGCACGGGCTCTGCCCGAAATACGTGTTTGCCAATGAACAAGATTATGCTTACGGCCGTTTTCTTCTCAATCCACGCAGCCGCCGAGGCGTGACCGAGCGTTTGGGAGCTATCCCGGACGTGTTCGAGCGCACGCTTCTCTGGGGATCGCTGTGGGATTCCGTTCGCGAAGCTGAAATGGAGCCGCGCGAATACATCGAACTTTCCATGCGCCTGCTGCCGTCAGAGAAAGATCAGTCGCTGGCGCAGAGCATCATCGGTCACGCAATTGCCGCCTTGCACCGCTACGTGAGCCCGGATGTTCGCGCACGACTCGTCCCCAAAATGGAAGATCTGGCCTCCGACCAGATGCTCCACTCGCCGGAACAGGACATGCGCATCACCTGGTTTCGAGCGTTGCGGGGCTTAGCTGAGACAGAAAAAGCCCGCAAGCAGCTGAAAGACATGCTCAGCGGCAAGCTCACCGTTCCGGGGGTTGAGCTGCGCCCACTTGATCGCTGGAACCTGGTTGCATCGCTGATCGCTTTGAATGATCCCGACGCCGCGGCTGTGCTGGCGGCAGAAGAGAAGCACGATCCTTCCGGTGATGCCAAAAAGTATGACTACACGGCCAAAGCCGCGCATCCGGACGCGGAAACCAAAGCAAAGTATTTTGAGCAATACCTGCACGACGCCGCAATTCCTGAAGATTGGGTGGAAGAAAGCCTGGGTTCATTCAATTACTGGAACCAGTCCCAGCTCACGTTTCCATATCTGCGCCAGGCCCTGGATGCACTGCCCCAGGTAAAACGCGAGCGCAAGATATTCTTCCTGCTGGCGTGGCTCAATGCATTCATTGATGGCCAGCAGTCAGGGGCGGCTCAGAAGCAGGTCCATGAGTTTCTGGAAACCGCCGCTCTGGACAAGGACTTGAAGCTGAAAATCCTCCAGGTGGTCGACGAACTGGACAGGACTGTAAGAATCCGAGCAAAGTTCAATTGAGGGAGTAGTAACATTAGGGAAACCCGCCTGATTTTCCTGTATTTTCAGGTCACCGGCCTCAATTAAACAGATGTATAATTTTAAAGAAATGCCGAAGTATTCCATCGTTGTACCTTTCCATAACGAGCAGGAGAGCGTAACCGCGCTTTATGACCGCCTGAAGGCGGTGATGGAAGCTACCGGGGACACCTTTGAACTGGTTTTTGTCGATGATGGCAGCATGGACCGTACCTATAAGCTGCTGCGCGAGATCGTAACCATTGACAGCCGGGTAGTAGTGGTAAAGCTGCGCCGGAATTTCGGCCAGACATCAGCCCTGGCCGCTGGCTTTGCCCACGCGCAGGGAGAATACGTGATTGCCATGGATGGCGATCTGCAGCACGATCCTGACGACATTCCAAAATTTCTGGAAATGCTCGAGCAGGGCTATGACCTGGTGAGCGGCTGGCGCAAAGAGCGAGTCGATAATTTTGTTCTGCGGCGGGTACCCTCGCGCATTGCCAACTGGGCCATGTCCAGGCTGAGCGGCGTTAAGATCCATGATTTCGGTACTACTTACAAAGCTTATCGCCGCGAGATCATCCAGCAGCTGCCCCTTTATGGCGAACTGCACCGTTTCATTCCCGCGCTGGCCTCATGGTATGGCGCTTCCATCTGCGAGATCCCGATCAAGAACATCGTGCGCCCCAAGGGCAACTCGCACTATGGCATTTCCCGCACGTTCCGCGTCTTCTTTGACCTGATCACCATCCGCTTCCTGCTCAAATATATGTACCGGCCGCTGCACCTGTTTGGCACCGTCGGCATGCTGTCGTTGATTGGCGGTCTGGGCGTCGCTTTTTGGTTGATGCTTTCCAAGGTGATCTGGCATCTAAGCGTGATGGGCGAGCACGGCCCTCTGCTGATCTCCGCCGCTGTCCTGATCGTATTTGGCGGGCAGATGCTGGCACTGGGTTTGCTGGGCGATCTTCAGGTGCGTAACTTCCAGGAACCGACTCGACGCGTCCCGTACACCGTGGCGCATGTGTTGCGATCGCAGAGCCAGGAACAAGCGGTCAACGAATAACCTTTTTGAAGAGCAAAAAATAAAATGAGCACAGTTACTACGCCAACAGAATTGCGGCTGGCCAAGCGTATGGCCCGCCTGGGAACCGAAACCGCCTTTGAAACCCTGGCCAAGGCCCGTGCGCTGGAGGCCCAGGGCCGGAGCATTATCCACCTGGAGATCGGCGAACCCGATTTCGATACGCCGGCCAACGTGATTGAAGCCGGCATTGATGCCATCCATAAAGGCTATACGCATTACACACCTTCGGCCGGACTACCGGCGCTGCGCGAGGCGGTGGCTGAAGAGGTCACGCAGACCCATGGCGTGAAGGTGTCGGCCGACGAGGTAGTGATCGTACCCGGCGGCAAGCCCACGATTTACTTCACCTTTACCGCGCTGGTGGAAGAGGGCGACGAGGTTATCTATCCCAACCCGGGCTTCCCGATCTATGAGTCATTGATCAATTTCACCGGCGCCAAGCCCGTTCCGCTGCAAATGCGCGAAGAAAAAGATTTCCGGCTGGATCCGAATGAGCTGGCCGACCTGATCACCGATCGCACCAAGCTTATTGTGCTGAATTCGCCGCACAACCCCACTGGAAGCGTCGTCACCGAGCAGGACGTAAAAGACATTGCCGCCGCCATCGGCGATCGCGACATCATGGTGCTCTCCGACGAAATCTACAGCCGCCTGATCTTTGAAGGCCGGCACCACTCGCTGATGTCGCTGCCCGGCTGGAAAGACCGCGTCATCATGCTGGACGGCTGGTCGAAGACGTACGCCATGACCGGCTGGCGTCTGGGTTACGGCGTGATGCGCAAAGACCTGGCCGCACATTTTGGGCGTCTCATGACCAACGTGAATTCATGCAGCGCCGGTTTTACCCAGGTTGCTGGCATGGAAGCGATCAAGGGCGACCAGGGCTCCGTGGATCACATGCGCTCGCAGTTCCACGCGCGGCGTGACAAGTTTATTGCCGGGCTCAACAACATCCGTGGCTTCAGCTGCCGCCTGCCCCATGGCGCGTTCTATGCCTTCCCGAACATCAAGAAAACGGGATGGGACTCGCGCAAGCTGGCCGACGCAATGCTGAACCAGGCCGGTGTAGCGTGCCTTGCTGGCACGGCGTTTGGCAAGTTCGGCGAAGGCTATCTCCGCTTCAGCATTGCCAACTCCATGGAGAATCTGGACGAAGCGCTGAACCGCATTGACGGCTGGGCGAAGAAGAACCTCTAGCCAGAGAAAAGAATCAGCCGCGAATCTTCGCGAATGAACACGAATCACAAATCGCCGATTCGAGGCTCATCTTTTTCCCTTATCAACGATATCTGTAAACCCAGAGATTGGACTCAGAAGAAACTGTAGTCGCATATCGCGCAGATACACGCGGATCATCTGACGCAAGAGCGAATGCCAAAATCGAACGCACACCCGGATCTCGTCGTTTGTATTGCCTTGTTCTGTGCGTCGCAGGTTTTCATCGTCTCTTCGGTTTCTATTTTGTTTTCCATGATTGGGAAGGCGAATCGATATCTTCCGGATGACCAGCAACTCTCGTATTTGGGCTCGCATCCACCGAAGTATCAAAGAATTTTTCAGGAATATCGTCGCTTCTATCCGCAAAGCCGTTTGGTGCTCTATTTTCATCTCACGTCTTACGCTGGCGTCGCGTTGTTGATCGTATTTGTTACCAATTGTTTTCATGACCACCAATAGATTCCGAATTTACGCAACCTGCCACATCGGCGACGCCGCGGAAAATCTGCTGCGAGAAAAAGGCTGTGACCTGGAAATTTATCCTGGCCCGGAGCCGCCGTCCAAGAAACTTATCGTCGAAAAAGCCGCCAGCGGAATTGATGGCCTGATTACTACGCTGCGCGATCCCATCGATGCGGAAGTTTTCGAGGCCGGCAAGGATACGCTGAAAATCGTGTCGCAGATTGCGGTTGGTTTTGACAATATCAACCGCGCTGACGCCAATCGCTTCAAGATTCCGTTCACCAATACCGCAGAGGTCCTGAATGACGCCACCGCCGAGTTCTCCTTTCTGATGATGGGCGCCCTGGCGCGGCGGTTGTGGGACAGCGAAAAGATGGTCCGAGAAGGGAAGTGGGGCGCATGGCATCCTTTCCTTCCGTTTCTGGGGGACGAAATCTCCGGCAAGACCATTGCGGTCCTGGGCACCGGACGGATCGGGCTGGCGATGATCAAAAAGTGCCTTGGTTTTGATATGAACGTTCTCTGTTATGACCCGGTCTATCAGAACCAGAGATTTGTCTCTGACGTGCAACTCCTCATGGATCTGCGGCAGAAGCTCGGCATGGTGAAAGAGAAGACCTGGATCAAGTATGTAAGCCTGGAGGAAGCGCTTTCCCAGGCAGACTACGTCAGCCTGCACGTCCCTTTAGTTCGCGAGGGAAAAACCCCCACCTATCATCTGATCAATGAACGCACCCTGAAGCTCATGCGCAAGTCCGCTTACCTCATCAACGCATCAAGGGGGCCTGTGGTGGACGAGAAGGCGCTGGCCCGGGCGCTGAAAGAGCGTTGGATCGCCGGCGCAGCACTGGATGTATTTGAAAAAGAGCCGCTGCCCGCCGACTCACCTCTGCTGGATCCCGAGATTGAGGACCGCTGCCGCCTGTATCATCATTTCGCCAGCGCGGGAACCATTACCCGGCTCTCCGTCGACCCGGAAAAAGGCATGGCTGGCCGCTGCATTCAGGGCTTGCTCGACGTACTGGAAGGCAACTACGACGGTGATGTTACCCGCATGCCCTACGTGGTCAACAAAGAAGCCTGGACCACTGCCGGCCTTGAGGGCGAGGGAATATAAAAAGACGGCCCGCAGGCCGTCTCAGCCGATCTGGAACGGACACGAACTACATTCCTGCCGGCTTTCTGCCCTTGTTTTTCACGTCCAACTCATTCACAACCTGTTGCACGTTAGGCACGCTGGCAGCCAGCTTTTCTGTCTGCTCGCGCAGAGCCGGTGTGTCGACGTCACCTTTAAGCGTGAGCACGCCATTCTTGGCGTCGTAGCGGATGTGCTGCTTATCAAGCCTGTGGGCGATGATTACGGCCTTGAAATCTTTTTCGATGGCTGTGTCCAGATTGGAATCGATCTTCTTGGCTGAGCTCTCTACGCCGTCAGGACGCACGCCAATTTCATCGGAGATTACGTATCCGCCGGCGGCATTTTTCGCCAGCGATTCCGCTTTCTCCTTGTCTTCCTGGGTCTTGACGTTGCCGGTCAGAGTTACCAGCTCTTTGTCATTGTTTACGTCAACGTGCAGATCTTTATAGCCGGCGTTATCCAGGGCCTTGGAAACCTGGTCTTTCACGTCCGGGGTATTTGCTTTATTGGTCGAACAGCCAATCGCCAGGGCGAGCATGAGAGAGGCCAGAATTGCCAGAACAGTCTTTACGCGCATAAGGATCTCCTAAGTGTGAACCCAGGGGAGGGTCTTGGGAGTTGGATGCAAGTGGCCGGCTGGAAGAGGGCTGCTCAGGGGGCTGAAGCTTCGTAGGAAACGCCTGGTTGTGAGCTGCCGTTTTATCGGCTGGCGACCGGAGCCATGCTCATCGACCTGAAAATCTTTGCGCCATCCGCCGAGCCAAGCAGTGACTCGCTGCAACGGTCAGGATGCGGCATCATTCCCAGCACGTTGAAACCTTCATTGCATATGCCGGCAATGTTGTCGAGCGAGCCATTCGGATTGGCTTCACGGGTGATCCGTCCATCGGGCTCGGAGTAGCGGAGAACGATCCGGTTTTGGCGTTGCAACGCCGCCAGAGTCTGCTCGTCGCAATAATAATTTCCTTCCATATGTCCAATGGGAATCCTGAGCACCTCGCCCGGCTTGCAACTGTTGGCAAATGGCGTATTCACGTTTTCCACGCGCAGATCCACGAACTTACAGATGTACTTGAGGCCGGCATTACGCATGAGAGCCCCGGGCAACAGGCCTGCTTCGCAGAGGATCTGAAAGCCGTTGCAGATCCCGATCACCAGCCCGCCGGACGCGGCAAACTTCGCCACTTCCTGCATGATGGGCGCGAACCTGGCGATCGCGCCCGTGCGCAGATAGTCGCCATAGGCAAAGCCGCCGGGGATAATAATGGCGTCACAGTTTTCCAGATTGTGCGAATCGTGCCACAGCATGGCCGCCTGCTGGCCAGTGGCGGTGATGGCTGCATGATAGCTGTCGTGGTCGCAGTTGGAGCCGGGGAAGACAATGACGCCGAATTTCATGATTTTATTTTAACCACAAAGGGCACGAAGGAACACCAAGATCCTGACGTTTGCCTTTCTATCTTTTGCCGAAATCTCGTGCTGATGCTGCATCCAACAAGTGACAAGCGAAGAGCTTGAAAGATGTTTGCAGTCGTTTGTGTTCGTGTCCTTTGTGGTTAACTGTTTCTATGGACTTGCAGAAGTGGCGTTCTCATGCGCGCACGACCGGCTCAGCGCTGAAGCATTGGTTTATTGCTCAGTGCTATGACTCTATGGCCGTGGCACTTATTTGGCTGGTGGGATTGCTGATTATCGGCATACCTTGGGCGCCTGTCTGGGCGATTCTGGCAGGATTGCTGCAGTTCATTCCCAACTTCGGCGGGCCGATCGCGGTGATTATCCCGGCGATTCTGGGAGCGTTCAGCCATGACCACATGAAGTTCTTTTATGTGCTGATGCTGTTTGGGGTGATCATGATGACTGAAGGCCTGGTGCTGCAGCCGTACTTCATGAAGCGGACGGCCAAGGTCCCGTTCTGGGCGGCGTTGTTTGGACCCATCATCATCGCGCTGTTGATTCCGTTCTGGTGGGCCATCTTATTAGCGCCCCCGCTTCTGGCTGTTATTTTCGCCTTTCGCAGAAAGGCCGTCGACGCCAGTGACCCTGGCTCCACGCCGATGTGATTGCAGATAGCCACGCCGGTATTTGCGCGGCGGTGGTGGCGTGGGGATAAGGCTTTTGACCGCAAGGAATATCCAAAATAACAACCATACGAAAGAGCCGATCACGGGCCAGAGATCGAATCGGTTGCGTGTGCTCAGTTGCAGGGCGAGGTCCCCGGTGTTTACAAAGCAGAAGAATGCCACCATAAACAGAGCGCTAAGTCGCTGCCCTCGGGTAAAAATCGCGTTGCCAGACGCGATGTTCCGGTAAAAACGGCCTTCATTCAGCACGGTGTCGGGAAACACGATATTACGCTGCCGGTTCCGCACGTCGCGCTCCCATTCCTGAAGGGTCATCGGCGGAAATAATACAAAGTGACCGATCAGGGGGCAACTCTGATTTTCAAATCGTCGGCGATTTCCGGAGAATTCCCGCCGCATCCAGTGCATTCCTTGCTTCCGCCGGTCCTCGAACGTGCGCTGCGTGCATGCCGGCTCTCCTGGCCGCATCGACATTCAGCCGGTTATCGTCGAGAAAGAACACCGAGTCAGGACTGCAACCAAGCGTAGCGATTACATGCTGAAAGGCTTCCTGGTCTGGCTTGATTTTACCTGTCAGGTGCGAAGGGAAATGACGATGGAAAGCATCTTCCAGTCCAGGGTGGCTCATAATGAGCGGCCAGTGCAAATCACTGGTGTTAGCCAGCGTGGCCCGGACGAATTCCGGTGGAATGCTATGAACAAGTTCAAGCGCTCCGGGATACAGACCGGTAACCCAGCTGGCAAAGGTAGTCAGGAAGTCCTCAGAATTCACTGGCAGCGACATTTCGCGGATCACTTGAGCAGCAAATTTGTCCGGGCCAATCCGGCCAGTCTCAAACTCCCGCACCGCGGGCGAGGAAAGCCACATTCTCCAGAGTTCTTCGGTGGTGGCGCGGTTTCCGAGCCACCCAAGCATGGTGGGAACGCCCTGCAACTCCACCAGCACACCGCCCAGATCAAATAGCACTACCTGGATTTTGTCCGTCTCGGCTCTCCCCATGCGCTCAAGGTTAACAGCCGTTGCAAGGCCTTTCGGGGTCGACGCGGCCGTGCCCCATCATGTTATAATCTACTTTGTTTTCCTGCGCTTAGTAGCGCGTGCCGCCTCTCCTGTCGGCTGTCTAAATCTTTGATTCTTTGAGGTTATCCACATGTCTGGCCATTCAAAATGGGCCACAATCAAGCACAAAAAGGGCGCGCTGGACGCCAAGCGCGGCAAGATTTTCACCCGTCTGATCAAGGAAATCACCATGGCCGCCAAGAGCGGTGGGGGCGATCCTGAGGGCAACCCGCGCCTGCGCGGAGCCGTGGCTGCCGCAAAAGCGGAGAACATGCCCGCCGACAACATCAAACGCGCCATCCAGCGCGGTACCGGCGAATTGGAAGGCGTGAGTTACGAGGAGATCACCTTTGAAGGCTACGGCCCGGGCGGCTGCGCGATCCTGGTAGAAGTGACCACCGACAACCGCAATCGCACTGTGAGCGAGATCCGCCATAGCTTCGGCAAAAATGGTGGGAACATGGGCGAGGCCGGTTCGGTCTCCTGGATGTTCCACAAAAAGGGCCAGATTGTGGTGCCGAAAGCCGCTGCGAGCGAAGATGATCTTATGAACATCGTGCTGGAAAATGGCGGCGATGATTTGAGCGATGATGGCGACAACTGGGAGATCCTTACCGATCCCGGCGCTTATGAAGCTGTTCTTGAGGCCGTCAAGAAAGCGGGCAAGGAAGTGGTTCACTCCTCCATCGGAATGGTGCCCAAGAATTACATCAAGCTGGAGGGCCCGGCGGCGAGCCAGATGATCCGCCTGCTGGAGGCGCTGGAAGACCAGGACGACGTGCAAAACGTATATTCGAATTTTGACGTCGACCAGAAACAGCTTGAGGAAGTGGCAGGCTAGACAAGTCAAAGTATTACCTGAAGGCGGTCCTCAAAAAGGGCCGCCTTTTGTTTGGCGTCCACAAACTGGTAATCTCTCCTGTCCGATTCAATATGGGAGATTTTTGATGGCTTCACAAACGCCGGTCTACGTGTCTCCGCGCCTGCGCGCCGGATTCTTGTTTTTGTTCGTCCTTCTTGGCACTTTGGCGTCTGCTCAGGATTCCAAGCCGCTGAGCGACAAGCCCTGGGACCTGGGTTTCTGGGCAGGCGGAGGGTTGAGTGTCCCCGGCGGCACGCAGGATACCCACACCATGAACGCGGGCATTCGACTGGGAAAAGTGCTGACCGGAGATCATTTTGGAAGCGTTCTCCGCGGCAATTTTGAATGGTCCGGCGATCTCATGCCGGTCTATTACATCTGGCAACCGGCCCCGGCGCAGAATGCTTATGGGGCAGCGTTTAATCCGGTAAACTTAAAGTGGAACTTTACTCGACAGCCTCGGACAGTGCCCTATCTGGAGCTGGGCGGAGGCGTGTTGTTTACTGACCACGCGGTCCCCCTGAATACATCCCATGTTAACTTTCTGACTCACGCCGCACTGGGCTTCCATTTCTTCAATCAGCGGGCCCGTGCTTTTACCGCCGCGGTGCGCTATGAGCATATTTCCAATGCCGGATTGACAGTGCCGAATCCGGGGGTCAATACGGTTCAGTTCACCATTGGCTTAAATGTCTTTGTTCCGTTCTTCGGCCCCATAGATCGTGCAAGAAAATAATCGCAGAACCAGCCGTCCTTTGCGCCTTCGGAGCCTCATCCTTTATTCTTGCCAGTGATGTCTACACTGGTTGAATGCGTTCCCAACTTCTCTGAGGGCCGAAACAAAGCGGTGGTTGACGCTATTGTTGAGGCCATGAAAATTCCCGGCGTCTCGCTGCTGGACCGCGAGATGGACGCCGACCATAATCGTTGCGTCATTACAATCGTGGGCGATCGCGAGGCCATCGCCGAAGCCGCGATCCGTGGCGTAGGCAAAGCCGCCGAACTGATCGACCTGACCAAACATCAGGGTGCTCATCCGCGCATCGGCGCCGCCGATGTAATTCCGTTCATCCCCATCGAAGGGGTGACCATCGAAGACTGCGTGGCCATCGCGCGCAAAGTCGGGGAAGAGATCTGGAAGCGCTTCCAGGTCCCGGTGTATCTGTATGAGTCGGCTGCCACTAATCCTGACCGGCAGAATCTGGAAAATATACGCCGCGGACAGTTTGAAGGGTTACGTGAAGATATTCTTGTAAACCCAGCACGGCGCCCGGATTTCGGCGATCCTCGCTGCCACGCCACAGCGGGCGCAACCGTGGTGGGAGCGCGCAAGGCTTTGATTGCTTATAACGTTTTTCTGAACACCAAAGACGTCGATATCGCCAAGAAGATAGCCAAGGCCGTGCGCTACTCTTCCGGTGGACTGCGTTATGTGAAAGGCGCTGGCTTTGAGGTACGGGGCCTGGCCCAGGTGTCAATGAACCTGACCGACTTTGAGCAGACGCCGATTGCACGTGTCTTTGAGTTTGTGAAGCGCGAAGCTGAACGCTTTGGTGTGCAACCGGTGAGCAGCGAGATCGTAGGACTGATACCAAAGAAAGCTCTGGAGCAGGCGGCCGAGTGGTTTCTGCAAGTTGAAAACTTTGATTCGTCGATGATCCTGGAAAACCGGCTGGCTGCCGTAACCAGCGGCAAGATGGCGGTGGGCGGATTTCGGGCCGGGGTTGAGCCTTTTATCGAGCAACTGGGCGCTCCCACGGCCACGCCGGGGGGTGGCAGCGCAGCGGCGGCAACCGCTGCCATGGCGGCGGCGCTGGGAAGCATGGTGGCGGGAATGTCGCGCACCAAAAAAGCCTACGCACAATATGAGCCGCAGTTGAGTGAAGCCCTGGCCCGGCTGGCCCAGCTGCGTGAAGAGCTGAAAAGCTATATTGACGCCGATGCGGAGAGCTACAACCACGTACTGGCGGCTTACAAGCAGGCAAAAACTGCGTCCGCGAGCGATGGGGAAGCCTTGATCGAGGATGCTATGAAAGGTGCTACCAGAGTCCCAATGGACACGGCGATCAGGGCACGCGAGGTGGCTGATGTGATCGCAACGCTTAAGCCTATCACCAGCCCGAATATGGCGTCCGACCTGACCGTTGCCTCAGCGCTGGCCAGTGCAGCCATTGTTGGGGCTTTGGCCAACGTGGAGATCAATCTTGGCTCGCTAAAAGATGCAAGTTTTGCTGACGAAATACGATTTAAGGTAGGTGAGCTCCAGAGGTGAATCCCTTAAGTAATGTTAATTAGCATCCTGAGCTGCTGCCGGACGCATCACATTTAGCAAAACCGGACTAAAATATGACAATGAAACGCACCATCCTTTTTATGCTCGCTTTTATGGTGAGCGGCCTGCCCGGCTTTGCCGCCTCTCTGGGTACTGCCGCCCGCACGGTTATTCCCATTGAGGTCCAGCAGATCATCAACGTGGACTACCGGCGGATGAAGAATTCTGATACGGCCATGGACATGAAGGCCAAACTGCTTCCGCCCAACATGAAGCAGTTCGAAGATGCACTCAAAGATATCGGCGTGAATACTGACCGCGACATCGACCAGATCACCCTGGCGTCGTTCCGGCAGCAGGACCACGGCCTGCAGATGATTGGTATTGCCCAGGGACAGTTTCCACGCAAGAAGCTGATGCTCAAGATCGCGAAGCAGAAAATCAAGGGTACCAAGAAGAATGGATCCATGATCTATCCCATGGCCGGCGGAATGCAGATGACCTTCCTGGATGACTGGACCATGCTGTTTGGCGACGTTGCGGCAGTCAAGGCCGCCCTGGATGCGCGCGACAATTCCAGCATGAGCTTGAATGCCAACCACGAAATTACTGACATGATTCCCAACGTGGAAGCGGGAACCGTGTGGAGCGTACTTGACTCCACCGGGACCCAGACCATGCTCAACTCGGCGCTGGGCTCGGCCGCGGGTCTCTCAGAATTCGATAGCACCAAGAAGAAACTGCTTGGCTCGCGCTACAGCATGGACTTTGATCATGGCGTTGATTTCAACTTGAACGTCCT
>DASTPO010000302.1:0-15867 GCA_035762225.1 Candidatus Angelobacter sp. | reverse complement strand
AGCGCGCTTACACGCCCGCCGTCGTCAACCTCCAGATTTGATCCGCTTACACCTGTTTTGCAATTCGTTTCTTCATACTTCGTTTTTCGTCGGAGCGTTCCCCAAAATCAGCTGCACAATTAAGGAAGGGACGCACTGCTGTTAGCTAGATCTGTTTGATTGGCACACAATCAATGATCGCAACCCGCGGGTAGCGACGCCGCTTCGGTGCATTCTCCTGCAATTCCCCTCGCAAGCACCAGCCCCGGAGGGGCGAACGAGCCTAGCCCGGGTGCGGACCGGGGCCCCCGGCAAGCCCGGTTTTGGCTTGCTGGGGTAGGGAAGCCCCGGGAAACTGTGCACCGCGATACAACAGCCCCGTAGGTGGCGACACACCTTACCTACCAACGGTTGTGTATTCGCGCCGGAACGGCAAAAATCTACAGCATGAAATTGCCTGATAGTGACACCGCCCATTTCTTTGAATTAGAGACCTCACTCCACAAAAAGCAGGTCCGCAATTCCACCGAGTCTACCTCTGCACTGCTGGCTGATGCGTTTATTGAATTTGGGAGTTCCGGGAGAGTATGGAACAAGGCCTCAATCATTGAGAGCATGCGAAGGGATGCGGTGGATTAACAGGTTAGAGTTGTCGATTTTGCTGCACGCGAACTCGCTCCAGACGTCGTGCTCGTCACATATATAAGCAAGAAAGACGCCGGCTCCACATTGCGAAGTTCAATTTGGAAGCGCTGCAAGGGGAAGTGGCAGATGATTTTTCATCAGGGTACAAGAAGCGCGGAATCGTCATCTCAGGCGCATTCCGTTTGCAATTCCCCCTCGCATGCCCCAGCCCCGTAGGGGCGAACGAGCCTAGCCCAGGCGCGGACCGGGGCCCCCAGCGAGCCCGGTTTTGGCTTGCTGGGGCAGGGAAGCCCTGGGAAACTGTACGCCAGAGATACGCGAGCCCCGTAGGTGGCGACACACCTTCCTGCGTTGTAACATTACCGCCCCAACGGAGAACGCATGTCCCACAGCTGCGCGCAAAACCTGTCCCATCCATCCACCCATCTTGCCTCACTCGTCCTCCCGGCGTATCCTATCGTCCTTGAGAAAAAGAGAGTTGCTGGAGGGCACGATGCGTTGGCTAACTTCTCTGCTTGCTGTCTCTGTCTTATTTGTTATTTGTGCTGCCGTCGCGGCGCCGGCGGTTGCCCAGCCCCGTCTTGATGTCTTCGTTACACCCATTCCCAACGCGCCCTTCAGCGGGACCATCAACGTGGAGCGTTCGTCCCCGCAGCCTGACGGCTCCGTCATCAGCCTGCGCACCGCCCGCGATATCGGCCGTGACAGTCGTGGCCGCATCTTCACTGAATCGCGGATGCTGCTGCCTGCCGCCAGTTCGGAAACGCCCATGCTCGTGGGCGTCCTTCTCTATGATCCGCAGACCCGACTTTCCACCCGTTTGAACACACGCAATCACACCTTCACACAGGGCACCGACAACCGCCCGCCCGCAACCGTGCCGCCGGCCTTTCTCGATGCCTCGCAATCCAATCGTCATCCTCAGAACCAGTTCACCAAAGAAGAGGACCTGGGAATTCATGAGATTGATGGTGTGCCCGCGCACGGCGTGCGCGAAACTCAGTCCATCCCCTCTGACACGGGCGACCCCGCCAAAGCCACCGTCATCACCGACGAATACTGGTACTCAGAAGACCTTCGCATCAACCTGGTCATCAGGCACAGCGATCCCCGCACCGGGTCCGTAACCATGCGTCTCACGCAAATCCGGCGCGCGGAGCCTGATCCGGCTCGATTTGAAATCCCTGAAGGCTATGTGCGGGCCGGGATGCGTCAGGAAGCCAAGGAGTAGCTTTTTCGTCGCTTTCCACTGCCAACGTTCAAGCCCTGCAAGCTCACTCTTGCCTCGATTGCAGCCGCTGGTCCACCCCGCTCTCCCCGCGCCAACCCGCTCTGCGGCTTGCCACCCCTACAATATCCTCGTCTCTCATCCGTCTACACCAATAGATGAAGAGCGCGGCGAGGCTCGACAGTATGGCCCTTGAACAGGACCAGCGGATCTCTGAAGTGGTCACACGGGAGCGCTCCCGTCTGCGCAACTTCATTCGCCGGCGCGTGCCTGATCCGGGGGACGCCGAAGACATTCTTCAGGATGTCTTCTACAAGCTCGTCGAAGCCAACCGCCTGCTGATGCCCATTGAGCACATCACCGGCTGGCTGTTTCGCGTGGCCCGCAATCGCATCACCGACCTCTTCCGCAAGAAGAGCCCTGAGAGTTTCAGCGACGCTGTCGCTTCGGAAGATGACGCGGGCGACCCGGCGCAGTTGCAGATTGAAGATCTGCTCCCTTCGCCCGATGCCGGCCCCGACGCGCTCTACGCTCGCAGCCTGCTGCTCGATGAACTGGAACTCGCGCTGGATGAGCTTCCCGAAGAGCAACGCGAAGTCTTTGTGGCGCATGAATTGGAAGGGTACAGCTTCAAGGAGATCGCCGCCGAGACCGGCGTCAGCGTGAATACGCTGCTCTCGCGCAAGCGCTATGCCGTGCTGCATCTGCGCCGGCGGCTGCAAAACATTTATCACGACTTTACGAAACGATGAGGGACTGAAACATGAACATGAATAGGAAACGAAATTTGATCTGGATGGTTCCTGCCGGAATCGTGGGATTGACGCTGTTTATCTTCGTCGGCGGTGAGCTAGTGATGCACCTGTGGAATTGGAATCTGCCGCCGCTCTTCGGCTGGCGCGAGATCACATTCTGGCAGGCGCTTAGCCTCTTCGCTCTCTGCCGCATTCTCTTCGGCGGCTCCGGACCCATTGGCCGCGGCGGCTCCAATATGCGCCGTCGCATGAGAGAACGCATGGGCGAGCGCTGGGAACACATGACGCCGGAAGAGCGTGAGCGCTTCCGCCAGGGCATGCGCGGACGTTGCGGCATGGGCTATCCCGGTATGGGCGATGCCGCGACAGATCCGGCAAGCAACCCATCAGCCACTGGCGAAAGCAAAGGCCAATGACTCGAACTCTTGAGCGCTCCCCGCAGCGTCCGCCGTCGCGTCTTCTTAACGCCCCAGCGTCTTGCGGATGCGGGCCAGGTGATGCCAGCTATGCCGCAATGCATGGTCTTCAATCACGAATTGCGCGGTTACCGGCGCGCCGAAGCTCAGCGAGAAGGGCGCTGCCTGGTCCAGCTCTTCGTCCGTAAACCCGCGCACCGCTTCAGCGGCCGCGCGGCTGTTGCGCCGCAGCAGTTCAAGAGCGTCGCTCTTGCTGACCGCTGCCTGTTCCTGGGCATGTTTGGCGTTGATCCCGGCCACCGCTTCCCAGGTCACATCTGTCACCGCTTTGCCGCTGGCCACTGCCCGCGCAACATCAATCTCGATCGGGTACATCGTGGCTACGTGGTGCACAATCACGCCCACAGGACGCCGGTCAGCTCCCGTAGTCGTCGGTGTGCTCCATTCCGCGTCCGTGAGCGACTCGGCAAACGCCGCCAATCCGGCCGCGCCTTCCTCAATTCGATCAGCCAATAACGCCGCTCGGCGGCTGGTGAGAGTTTTCTCTTTGGTGACAACTGCGGGCTGTGACATGTGGAGGAGACTCCTTTACCTTCTCTTGGATAGAACCGCTTCATTGCGCGATGCAATTTTTCCCGCGGCCGGAGGCGCTCAGCACTTGCTATGCGATGGGTGGCGGTGCTGATTCCATGGCTTTGTCGTACCCCGAGGGCCAGCTGCTGCCGGCCGCGGCTTGCACCTTGGCCGCAAGATCTTTGTTGATCGTAAAAGGGAGCTCTTCTGAACGTCCCAGCCGCAGCTCAATCATGTTGAAGAACAAAAACACGGTCTTCTCGCGTGCCGTGATTTCCGTCCACGGGATGAATAGCGCTGGATGCCAGATTCGAAACAGCACAAATGGCACCATAAACAAACCTGCTTTGTCCGCGCCCACCGTCAGGCAGCCGTTGAAACCCGTAAGCCATCTCATGTGCGCGCTCTGCATCTTCCATTTCTGTCCGGGAAACTCGCCTTGCGCGCGGAAGCGCTTTGCCAGAAGCCTCCACCCGCTCGCCAGGGCCATCCAGTACATGCTGAACAGCCACATCCCGGCGAAGAACAACGGGAAGACGACGAGAAAATACTGCTTCATCCAATCTTGCATGGCGTTCTATCGGGCTTGATCCAAGTTCATTCGCGTACAACTGCGGTAGGTCTCTTAGGCTCCCACCGCTCCGGTCGAGCCCAGCGGCAGGAAATACTGCGTTCCCCGGATCGGTTCACTCACGCGCCGCAAGAGCTCCTGCAGATCGGTGTGCCGCTCCACAAAATCGATGTCATTGGTATTCACTACCAGCAAATCAGACGACGTGTAATGAAAAAAGAAGTGTTCATAGGCCTTCACCACTTCTTCAATGTAGTCGTCGCTCACCGCGGTCTCGCCGGCCAGGTTCTTCTTGCGCAGGCGCTTCTTCAGCACCTCCGGCGAAGCCTGAAGGTAGATCACCAGGTCCGGCACCGGCAGCTGCTGCCGGAAAAGCTGGTAATAGCGGTTATAAACTTCCAGCTCGGGATCGGTCAGGTTGATATAAGCGAAGATTTTGTCTTTCTCAAAAATGTAGTCCGCCACCACGGTCTTGCGCGAGCTCGGCCCTACCTCCAGCCGGTGCAGCTGCTCAAAACGGCGGATCAGAAACGCAAACTGCGCCTGGAAGCCCGCTCCGCGCTCGCCTTCATAAAACCCGCGCAGAAAAGGGTTATCTTCCGGCTCGATCACCCTCTGCGCGTTCAGCCGGTCCGCAATGATATTGGCCAGCGTGCTCTTGCCCACGCGAATCGGCCCTTCCACTGCTATATATTGTGGTGGTTCAAAAAGCTTGGCCATGAGTCACAAGTCGGCGACTTGTCCGCAGCATATATCGCAAACCGGTCGCTGGCAATGTGCAATCAGTTAATAGCCTGTGGAAAGCCCCTTCGCGCAAAAAAGAACATTGCAGCGCAAGCATTTATCAGAACCAGGGAGGCAAGTTGGTAAATGGATAATTTGGTAATTTGGTAAATCCAGTTATCAAATCCGAATCATGTTTTGGCCTTACATCACCGTTCTGTCCGCCGCAGCGGCCAGCTACGCCGGATACGCCACCATGGCGCCCGAATCGCAGCTCTATGGCCGCACCATCACCCACGGCGCTGACCCCGGCCAGATCGCTCTCACCTTTGACGATGGTCCCAACGATCCTCACACGCAGCGTCTCCTGGACGTTCTGGCAAAGCACAACGCCCGCGCAACATTTTTTCTGATCGGCAAATATGTCCGTCAGCGTCCCGAGATCGCCCGCGCCATCCAGGCCGCCGGACATGAAATCGGCAACCACACCTACAGCCATCCCAACCTGATCTTTGTCTCCGCCGCGCGCCTTCGCCAGGAACTCACCGACTGCGGCAAGGCGCTCGAAGATGCGTTGGGCACAAAAGTTTCTTTGTTTCGTCCACCCTTTGGCGGCCGGCGCCCAAACGTCCTGCGCACCGCTCGCTCTCTCGGTCTCGCGCCCGTGATGTGGTCCGTGACCGGCTACGATTGGAACGCCAGATCAGCAGAGGTCATCCTGGGCAAAGTCAGTCCCCGGCTCGAATCCTCGGGCGCGCGTCGCGGCGAAGTCGTGCTGTTGCATGACGGGAGCCATCTGGCTTTTGGCGCCGACCGCTCCTACACCATTACCGCCACCCAGAAACTACTGGAAACGTATGTAAATAAAAGGTTTGTCTCGATTTCAGAGCTTCGGTCTGAAGATCTCGGGCCGACCCCACGAACCTTACCCGGATAGTACTAAGGCTTTTTAGTTACAGTTACTTAGCTCGTGTCTGGATATAATCCCTCTTGTGCGTCGACTGATCCCAAGCCTCTTCTGTCTGATGTTCGCTCTGAGTCTTCATGCCTCAGTCCCAACAGCCGCTACTCGCGCGCAGTTCGACCCGGGTTCCCTCCGCCATAACCTCGATCTGACAGCAGCGCAACAGCGATTGCCCATCACCGCCGCACCAGCCGATAACATTTCTTTCTACATTGAGTTTTACGGCAATCAGCCCGTTGCGGAAAAGCCTCCGCGCAAGCCCGGTCTGTTCCGTCGCATGACCATCGCGCTGAAAAAGACGGTTCAGAAGGTCAGCCTGATCCCGAACTGAGCGGCAAACGGCATTCCCACCGTCGTCCCTGGTCCAAAAAAATCTCCTAAAGCTCCGCCCGGTTTCTTCAAATCATTCAAGCTTGTGATTGGCCGCATCGCTGAACAATCGGCATTCAGGCACACATGCGTAACGTTCCCGGCGGCAACTTCAGTCGCAGGCACCGGCAGCGCGCCAATATCGGAGACGAAGTTATTGCCCGGATTCTGCCGGTTCAGCAGGTTGAAGAACTCCACAAACGGTCTGACCTCAACGTGATCGCCGAACTTGAAGTTCCGGCTCACGCGCATGTCCACCTGCGCCAGCGGTGTTCCGCGAAACTCATCCAGTGTTGTCTGCTGCCCATTGATCACCGCGCGATCATTGGCGACGCCGTCGCTATTGACGTCCACGCCCGTCCCCAGCGTGTACGGCCGCGCACTCTCAAACTGTGACAGCGTGCTCACATCCACCGCCCCGGGAAGGTGCAGCGTGCCCGCCAGCACAAACCGGTGGCGCACATCTTCTCCTGAAGGCCCGTGATCTCCCGGACCGAAAGGATTCGTCACGCTGGTTACGCCGTTCACATAGTCAAAAAGTTCGCCTACGTTCGCGCCCCACGTGGTGGCCTTTGCCAGCGTGTAATGCGCCGTCAGCTCCAGCAGCTTGGAATTGTGGTTGATGGCGAATGAAACTCCGTCATAGCGCGAGCGATTGTCCGTGCGAAACACCGAAATGTCTGGCGCCGTTGCAGGCAGCGTCGCATTGGGCGCGTTCAGCGGGTCCTGCGCCACATATTCGTAACGACGGTATTGATGTACGCCCTGCTGGTGCTCGTAATTAACATTCAGCCGCCATGCCCTGGCGAACTCATGTTCCATCCCGGCGCTGGCCTGAATCGCGTAAGGCGAATGATAGTTGGGGTCGATGATGGCGCCCTGATCGCCCGCTCCCAGCAGCCCGGACGCGGCGGAACTCACCGCGCGAAACGCGTCCACCCATCCATTTTGTGCCAGATCGTTGAAGTAAACCCCGGCGCCCGCGCGGAACACCGTATTCGTGCTGCCTTTCGGTGAATACGCAAATCCCACACGCGGCCCAAAGGCCTTTCGATAATCATGTGGAACGCCCTTCGGCAACGCCAGGTTCAGCGCCGCCACAGTCTCCACCGCGGGATTCGAGTTCTGGTCAGCGCCGTTCGAGTTGAACAGCCCGAACGTGGTGTCGTAGCGCAGCCCGTAATTCAAAGTGATGCTGGGCCTCACCCGCCATGAATCCTCCGCATAGATGCCCAGCCGCTGCACGTTTTGTGAAAAGCTCCCATTGCCTCCGGAAGTGATCTGGTTGGCCGGATCGGCCAGGTCCGCGGCCAGCGTGCCCGGGTTTGCGGCGTAGAAACTTGGGTCTTGAGGAAGCACAAAAAGCGTTTCCGGATTGTCAGAGATTCTCCCGCTCAGCACCGGCTCATGAATCAGATTGATTCCGAACTTCGGCGCGTGCGCGCCTTCGGCGTGTGCCACGTCGTAGCGGAACTGGTATTTCTGCTGGTCACGATTCACCGGAAACGCCGTAATCGGCGTCGCAAACTGGTTGTCGCCAAAGGTTTCAAACCCTGAGGTAGTCAGCACGGCCGTGCTGAACGGGAACGCCAGCCCGAATCCCAGGTTGGAATTGCGGGTCTTCACATGATGGAAGCTGCTCGCCTGGATTACCAAGTTGCCGATCCACGTTGGCGAAAATTGCAGCTGGTTGCTCAGCAGCACGCTGTAATAGTTCGACGTTGTGGTAAATCCCGTGGAAGGCAGCGCGCCTTCATGCACCAGGTCGTTCTTTGTGTTGTTGCGGTCCAACGCGCCGCGCAAAAACCAGTACGACCGCTCAGACTGCCTGAAATCCACTCGCGTGGAAAAGAGCGTATCGTGAAACGGCGTGCTCACCGAACTCGGCACCGCGATGTTCGTCACTCCCGGTATCTGCCCTGACGACGCCAGGTGCGCCAGCGCGTTGAATTCGTCCAGGCTCTGCGTGCTGTAAGCCACGCTGGCATCCTCATGGATGTACTCCAGTGACGAGAAGATCCACAGCTTGTCCTTCACCAGCGGCCCGCCTGCCGCTGCAACCGCGTTCTGCCGCGAAAACGGCTGCTTGGGATTCGGCTCCGGATTGTCCAGGTCATTTCTCGCATTCAATCCCGCATCGCGAAAATAGCCGGCCGCCGTTCCGTGCCAGTCATTGCTGCCTCGCCGCGTGCTGATGATGATCGACCCGCCGTTAGACCGCGAAGTATCCGCTTCAAACTCGGCTGTTCTTATCGTGAATTCCTGCATGGCGTCGGGAGAAAAATTCTGCAGGAAGCCGCCGATGAAATCATCGTTGTTGTCGCCGCCATCCACTGAGAGGTCCACGTTCAGCCCCGAGCTGCCGCCAAACGAGACAGCCGTGATGCGCGCCTTGGTGGGATCGGAAGGTTCCACCGGCTCGGTCATGGGCGCAAGGTACGCTATGTTCGCGAAACTCCGATGGGCCAATGGCATCTCTTGCAGATCGTTGGCGCCCACCGTCGTCTTCACTACGCTGCTGGTGCTTTCTATCGACGCAGCCGTTACCGATCCACGCTCGCCTTCCACCTCAACCGTCTGCTGCACCGGCGCGGGCCGCAGTTGAACGTTCATGGTGGAAGCTGAAGTCACCGCCACGGTGATGGTTCCGTTCCTTGAAGCAAACCCCGCCGCTTCCACCTTGACGTCATAAGCGCCTGGCGGCAGCGCTTCGATGGTGAACTCTCCCAGCTTCCCCGTCTTCACGCTTCTCGTGAAGCTGACGCCCTGCGCCGT
The DNA here is from genome assembly GCA_035762225.1 of Candidatus Angelobacter sp. Taxonomy (GTDB): domain Bacteria; phylum Acidobacteriota; class Terriglobia; order Terriglobales; family Acidobacteriaceae; genus Angelobacter. Next base: position 6,869 of record DASTPO010000302.1, on the reverse strand, counting down.
CACCGTAACCGTAGCTCCGGAAATTCGCGCTCCTGACTGGTCTGAAACTGTCCCTGAAATTTTGCCTTCAGGGCTCTGTGCCGCGGCAACACAAAACCACACCAGCAGTATCACGCTGTATCGCAGCATCTTCATGGTGTTTTCCATCTCCGGCGGATAAAAGCTGTGTCGCGCTGCCCGATCAGGTCTTCCAGGAAATCCGACAAATCGTGCGTGAATGGAGTTTACTATTCTGTTCTCGGTACTACCCTAACTAGTAGAGACCATATGGACTTTTGTCCATCCCGTTGTGCCCCGGGGGTGACTACGTCACAGCGCCGCATGGGTTTCTAGTAAAATTTGGCCTATGGTCCAACTTTCCCGGGCTGTCGGGTTCATATTGCTGGTGGCGGTTTTCGTCTGCTCGTTTGCCGTCGACGCAACTGTCTTGAAGCCGCCGCCGGGAGCCAGTGTGGCCGTTATCGTATTTGAAGATCTCGAGTGTCCCGAATGCGCCAGCGCTTACCCGCTGGTCTGGGAGGTGGCGAATGCGCACAAGGTTCCTGTTGTGTTGCATGACTTCCCCCTGCCCCGGCATAACTGGTCTTTTGACGCCGCAGTCTGGGGCCGCTATTTTGATACTCGGGACACCACGGTTTTGAAGATCGGCAATGAGTACCGCGGCTTCATCTATGCCAATCAGCGCCTGATCACCCGGGAAAACCTGGATCAATGGGTGCAGAGATTTGCTGATGAGCACCAGATTAACCTGCCCTCGCCCCGGGACCCGGATGGCAAGCTGGCGGGAAAAGTAAAAGCCGATTTTGCCCTTGGCCAGCGCATTGGCATTGAGCAAGCGCCGACAATCTGGGTGGTGAGCAACGGCGCGGTGTCACAACCGCTGGTGGAAGAGGTAAAAAGCCGCGAACAACTGGGCCAGATGATTGACGAGATGGTTAGGAAATCCGCAGCGGCTGTGCCCGCTGCCGGCACAGTGCAGAAAAAGACCGCACCAAAACGCGCTCATAGCGCGTCAAAAAAGGGGAGCCAATAAGAGAATGAGAAATCTCGCCAGAATAATTAGTTTGCTGATAGTGACCACTTTATCGATCGCCGGCTTCGGCGCCGATGGTTCTTCACTCAAGCCACCGGCTGGCGCTCGCGTGGCCGTCGTTATGTTTGAGGACCTTGAGTGCCCGGATTGCGCCCGTGCTTATCCCGTGGTCTGGGACGCGGCCAAAGCCCATAACGTTCCCGTGGTCCTGCATGATTTTCCCTTGCCCATGCATCCCTGGTCGTTTGACGCAGCCGTCTTCGCGCGTTTTTTTGATACCAAGTCGGAAAAAATCGGCGACGATTTTCGCGGCTACATTTTCACCAACCAGAACGAGATCACCAAACAGAATTTGCGCGAGTATGTCCAGAAATTCGCGGACACCAACAAGGTCCCCCTGCCGTTTGCTCCCGACTCTGACGGCGCCCTGAAAGCCAAGGTCATTGCCGATCGTGAATTAGGCACAAAGATCGGACTCCAGCACACGCCGACTATTTTTGTAGTTGGCAATGGCGGAGCGGCCACTCCGGCTGTGGAAGTCACCGACCGCGCGCAGTTGGGTCAGATCATCGAAGACATGCTGCAAAAAGCTCCGGCAAAGGCTGCTGCTCCAGCCAAGGCCAGCGCCAAAGCCAGGAAAAAGACCCACTAAGCCTTCCGGTCACCAAAAAACACAAAAGCCCTCTTCCGCGGAAGAGGGCTTTGTTGTCGCCGTTATTTTGCCTGGCGTTGTTTCTCCAGCTCGCGCACCAGCTCTTCGTAATCAGGCTCCTGGCCCAGTTCGTAGGTCTTGGAAAAGCCGATCTTGCCTTGTTTATCCACGATGAAAATTGCTCGGTCATTGATCCCGGGCAGCGGCTCCCCCAGGCGCAGGATGCCATACTGCTGCGCAATCCCTGCATGTGGCCAGTAATCGCTCAAAAGCGGGTATTCCAGCCACCCAATTGATTTTTCCTGCCAGGCAATGTGGCTATAGATTGAATCCGGGCTGATGCCCACGACCTGGGCATCGTTGTCGGCGAATTTCGACAGGTATCTGCCATACGCCGACATCTCATTGGTTCAAGTCGGGCTCCAATCCAGTGGATAAAAAGCCAGAATCACGTTTTTCTTCCCGCGGAGATCGCTGAGCTTGAACTTTTGTCTCTGCTTTCCCGTAACCCCGGGAAGCTCAAAGTCAGGCGCCATCTCTCCTGCTTTCAAAGCTGCCATTCATTCCTCCAGATAACACTTTGGGCCGGCCTGCCTCTGGGCAGGAATTTCTTATTGGTTCGAATCAATGATTTTATCGTGGTCAAATAATTTAAGACAGGGTAGCTTAAAGAAAACAGCAGGAAGATGTTCGGCATCGAATCCCGTTGTCGCCTAATATTGAATTGTGGGCCGGTTCGTTAATCGGCTGAATTGGAACCGAGGAGCAAAAATGCTGGGTTTGAGCAGTTACAACTATGAGCACTTTTCCCGCGAGCTGTTTCATGACCTGGCGCAAACCACCTTCTCCGGCCCGGAGCCGGGAGAACGTGCTCCGGATTTCAAGGCCACCGCGCTCGATGGCGAGTCAATCCGGCTGGGTGATTTCGCCCGGAAAAAGAACGTGCTGCTGCTCTTCGGCTCCGCTACCTGCCCCATGACAGCAGCCACTATCGTCGGAATCAACGACCTCTATGATCGTTTCCGTGGCGATGCTATTGAGTTTCTTTTCATCTATGTCCGTGAGGCCCATCCCGGTGAAATTATTCCCGCGCACCGCTCCATGCGGGAAAAGACTGAAGCAGCCCGGCTTCTTCGCGATGAAGAAGACATGCAGATGCCCATTCTGGTTGACGATCTTCGCGGATCCATTCATCGCAGATACTCCAAGCTCCCCAATCCGGCTTTTCTGATTGATAAATCTGGCCGCGTGGCTTTTTTCTCTCTCTGGTCCAAGCCGGAAGCTCTGGCCTCGGCCATTGAGGAGCTGCTGGAATTACAAGCCGAACGCGGCAGTGATCGTGTGATCGTCGCCGGCGGGCAAGACCTCTCCATGCCCATGCCCTATAGCGCCATCTCCGCGTATCGCGCGCTGGAGCGCGGCGGCAAACAATCTCTCTCCGACTTTCGCCAGGCTCTTGGCCTTCCCGCGCGCATGGCCCTTACCGCTTCGCACCTGGCGCGCCCGTTGCTGGATAATCCCGGCCGCGTCATGTCCATCGCCGCGCTTACCGCGGCCGTTCTGGCAGGCGGCCTGTACGCCGGCTTTGAGTTGCGCAAACGGCGTTTGGGACGACCGCCGAATCCTTATCGCGCTTATGAAAAGCAAAAAGTCCGTGATACTGAGACCGGCACTGACTACGGGGCTGTTGGAATCTAGCGGCAAATCGGTAATTGAAACGGCCGCTTGGAGCCATTCAGCAATTCAGAAATTGTGATCCAGTCGCGCTTTTGCCGATCACCTGATTACTTATTTGCTCGATTAGCATTTCACTTCAGGCCATCAGGCAGATCGCCCAGCGGTCCATCCAGTTCGCGATACGCTCGTTTCACAAAAACATCCAGAAAATATTCTTTGAACTGGTTCGTCGTCTCAGCGTCCTTCACGCCGATCTTCGCCGCCAGCTCTGCACTCTGCCCTTTCAACGCATCGGCTGTCTGCTCCACCGTTAATCCCTTGCTTTTGTCTTCTTTGACCTGCCGCATCACTTCCTGAAAGAGCGCCAGATTGCCGCGAAGAAACTCTGTGTTTGTTTCCGAGTCGCCGTGTCCAGGAAGGATTACCGTCGGCTCCAGCGCAGCCAGCTTCTCCAGCGTCGCGAGCCACTGCGCCGGATATGTTCCGCCAATGGCAAAGGGATAAGGGCTCAGCAGGATGTCGCCCGTGATCAGCACTTTTTCTCTGGGCAGATACACATAAGTGTCTCCCGTGGTGATGGCCTGCGCATGCAGCACCTGGATTTCCCGCCCTCCGAGTCGGATCGTCATCGAATCGGAAAACGTGACGTTGGGGTAGATTTTGTGCAGGGTCTGTTTCTGCGTCACGAAATTTCTATCCGCTGCCAGCCGTTCTTCCGCACTCTTGATCCTTTCCGCAGGCAGGCCTTTCGCCTTGCCGGCGGCAATCTGCTTCTCAAAATCATTCAAGAATTGCGGCAGCTCTTCTTTCAGCCCTTTATCGTTCCAGCGTGGTTCCACCGTAAGCATCAGTTCGCGCGTCTTCTCATGGGTAATAATCTGCAGCGCCGGAAACGCAGCCATGTACACCTGGTTGCCGCCCCAGTGGTCCCAGTGCCAGTGTGAGTTGATCAGGTAGCGCACCGGCTTGTCGGTAAGCTTGCGGATCTCGCCCAGAACAGTCGCCGCGGTTTCGGGTGTGCCGTTGGCGTCAAACACCAGCACGCCGTCATCGGAAAGGATCGCTACCGAATTTCCGCTTAGCCCCACATCCGCGTACGGAGTCGTCGTAAAAAGATAAACACCCTCTGCCACTTTCTGGCTTGAAACTTTGCCGTAGTCCTTTGCTTCGGAATGTAACGGGATGAAATGCACCAGCATCAGCAACGCCGGCACGATCATTTGAGCTCTGGTGCGGTGCATGCTCCTCCTGGGAATGAATAGTAGACGCGCTGTTCATTCCGAAGTGAGCGACCGTCTCAACCGCCCGCGTTATGTCCCAGCCTGAAGACGAGTCCCGCGGAAATGCGCCCATCGTTTTAACTGTGGCCCAGAATCTCTGCTTTAGGCAGTCCGATTGGATGCGAAGAGCCAAACGACAATTTCAATGGCCTAGAGCCTGCTCTGCTGCCGCGATCGTCTGTTGAATATCGCTTTGAGAGTGCGCCGCGCTCAAAAAGATGGCTTCATACTGTGATGGCGGCAGATAAATTCCTTCTTCCAGCATGGCCTGATGAAACCTGCCGAAGGCCGCCGTATCTGATTGCGCGGCGGTATCCCAGTCATGGACTTCGCCCGCCTGGAAAAACCATGTGAACATCGAGCCCACGCGATTCGCCGTGAGTGCCACGCCCTTTTCCCGGGCCGCAGCCAGCACTCCATCCACCAGTTTCGCGCTGCGCTCTTCAAGTTGCGGGTAAATCTCTGGCCGCTGCTTCAGTTCGCGCAGCGTTGCCAGCCCCGCAGCCATGGCCAGCGGATTGCCGGACAGTGTTCCGGCCTGATACACCGGCCCCAGTGGGGCGATCATGTTCATCAGCTCCGCCCGGCCGCCGTAGGCGCCCACCGGCAAGCCTCCGCCGATGATCTTTCCCAGCGTGGTCAGGTCCGGCCTGATCTTGTAAATCTGCTGCGCTCCGCCAAAGCTCAAACGAAAGCCCGTCATCACCTCATCCAAAATCAGCACTGTGCCGTGCTGCTTGGTGACTTTTCGCAGAAAGTCCAGGTAGCCCGCGCGCGGCGGCACACAGCCCATGTTGCCCACCACCGGCTCCACAATCACGCAGGCAATTTCATCTTTGAATTTCTGAAATGCTTCTTCCACAGCCGGTTCGTTGTTGAAAGGAAGCGCCAGCGTGAACTTTGCCTGCTCATCCAGTACGCCAGCGGAGCCGGGAATGCCCAGTGTCGCCACGCCTGATCCGGCTTTCACCAGCAGCGAGTCAGCATGCCCGTGATAACACCCTTCAAACTTGATGATGTACCGCCGTTTGGTGAATGCCCGCGCCAGACGGATTGCTGACATGGTGGCTTCCGTCCCAGAACTGACGAAACGCACCTTGTCCATCGACGGAAATGCCTCGATGACCGCCTCAGCCAGTTCCGCCTCTCTGGGCGTGCATGCGCCAAAGCTGGCGCCGTCTCGGTTGGCTTTCCCAACCGCTTCCGTCACGCTGGGAAACGCATGGCCGAGTATCAACGGCCCCCACGAGCCAACGTAGTCGATGTATTCGTTGCCGTCGGCGTCCCATACCCTCGATCCCTTGCCGCGGACAATGTACGGCGGCTCTCCGCCTACTGATTTGAACGCCCGCACCGGTGAATCCACTCCGCCCGGAATCACTCGCAGCGCGCGTGCGTGCAGCTCTTTCGATTTGGTTCGCGTTTTCATGGAACTCTTGAATATACCGCAACTATAGGCCAAAGGCCGTTCTGGAAGCCCTCATGTTTCGTCCACGAACCCACGGTCTTGCCGTCAACCGTCGCGCCCTGCCGCTCTTTGCCGCTGGCGAACCAAGTGCCGCGCTGGCAGAATTCGCATGGTTGTTAACAAAAATGCGAGGTGCATGATGAAACGCTTTCTACTTCTTTCTTTGATCTTTGCCGCTGTCGGCACAGGATTCGCGCTGCAATCCAATTCAGCCCTGCCCGATAACAAAGAGCTGGTCACAAGGGCGAGAAGTTTTTATGTCGAATCGGAAACCTTTTACATGAAACGCGAGGCCCTGCAAAGCTCGTTGCTGGGACAGGCAGAATTCAAGGCTTGGGACTTGCAGATTACCGGCCAACGCAAACTTGCCGACCTGGTAGTGCAGGTAAAGCGGATTCCTTTCTCCAACCACTTCACCTACACCGTCACCGATCAGGCAACCAGCACCATTGTGATGGCCGGCAAGGTCGATTCGCTCGCCGGGACCGTCTATGGGCAGATTGCGCATGAGATCGTGCAGAAGATGAAGCGGCTGCGTGGCAATCCGCTGGCCGCAGCCGCCACGGAAAAGCATTAACCGGCTCACAGCGGCGCGCTGGGGTAAAATGAATGGGTGATCCTTCCGTTCGTCCGCGAAGTCCTGGCGGACGTGGAAAAAAGCCCGGGGTTCCAGCAGGCAGCCTCGTATCTTAAACAGCGGAGGGGGGAGTCAAAGCCCCCTGCGGGGCGAATCCGTCTGTCCGGGCTGGTTTCAACCGC
>DASTPO010000301.1:0-15142 GCA_035762225.1 Candidatus Angelobacter sp. | reverse complement strand
TGAAGTGGGCGCGATTGATGCCATTGTTGATATCGTTTGCGCCGCGGTGGGCGCGGAAGCACTTGGCGTGGACGAATGGATCTGTTCCCCGCTGAACGTGGGCGGCGGCAACGTGGTTTGCGCCCACGGCACGTTCCCGATTCCTGCTCCGGCTACGCTGGAGTTGCTGAAAAATGCTCCGGTCTATTCCGGCGACATCCAGAAAGAGGTGGTCACGCCCACGGGCGCGGCTATCGTGAGCGTTCTGGCATCGCGCTTCTCCGGCTTTCCCGCGATGAAGGCGGAGAAGGTGGCGTACGGCGCAGGCACCCGCAACTTCAAAAATTTTCCCAACGTACTTCGCCTGACGGTGGGTGAAACGGCGGCACAGAACGAATCACCATTCCCTGTGGAAGAGATTACGGTGCTGGAAGCCAATGTGGACGACATGAACCCGCAGGTTTTCGGCTACGCCATGGAGCGGGCCTTGCAGGAAGGCGCACTGGACGCATATGGAATTCCGGTGCAGATGAAGAAGAACCGTCCGGGCATGCTGCTGACCATTTTGTGCCGCACGGAAGACAGCCAGCGCCTGACCAGGCTGATTCTGGCCGAAACCACCACGCTGGGCGTGCGCATGCGCCGGGAAACACGGGCTGCTCTGGCCCGCCGCCATGTGAGCATCACCACCAAATGGGGCGATGTACGCATGAAGCTGGCCAACCTCAACGGGAGTATCAGCAACTACGCTCCTGAGTACGAAGATTGCCGCCGAATCGCAACTGAGCAGAAGGTGCCTTTGAAGACCGTTATGCAGGAAGCCATCAAGATCTATCTGGAAAAACCCAATGGATAAGGGGCAGAAGTTTTACATCACTACACCTATCTATTATGTAAACGCGCGGCCGCACATCGGCCACGCCTACACCACCCTGGTCTGCGACGCCATTGCCCGGCGCAAGCGCATGCTCGGCTATGACACATACTTTCTCACCGGCACGGATGAGCACGGACAGAAAATAGAGCGCTCCGCGGTGGCCGCCGGGAAGACTCCCAAGCAGTTTGCCGACGAGGTCTCCGATCTCTTCCGCTCGTTGTTTGAGAAGATGAATATCTCCAACGACGATTTCATACGCACCACCGAGCCTCGGCACAAGCGCGGCGCGCAGGAGCTGTGGAAACGCATCCTGGAGAAGGGCTTCATCTATAAAGGCACGTACAGCGGCCAGTATTGCGTTTTCGACGAGCTGTACGTTGACTCGGTTGGACCGGGCGCTCCCTGCCCGGAGTGCGGCCGCCCCACGGAAACCGTGAGCGAAGAGAACTATTACTTCAAGCTTTCGGCTTTTGCCGACAAGCTGCTGGCGCACTACCAGCAGAACCCCGGCTTTATCCGTCCGGACACGCGGCGCAATGAGGTAGTGGCCTTTGTGAAAGGCGGCCTGCGCGATCTCTCCATCAGCCGCAGCACTTTCAAATGGGGCGTGCCCGTTCCGGACGATCCCAAGCACGTGATGTACGTCTGGCTGGACGCGCTCAGCAATTACTGCACAGCGATCGGCCTGGGAGCAAAAGAAGAAGCGGAGCAGAAGAAATTCGAGCGCTACTGGCCCGCCGACGTGCATATGATCGGCAAGGAGATCATTCGCTTCCATTGCGTTTACTGGCCGGCGTTCCTGATGGCCGCCGATTTACCGCTACCCAAGTCAGTGGTGGCGCATGGCTGGCTGCTGTTTGAAGAGAGCAAGATGTCAAAGTCGCGCGGGAACATTGTGCGCGCAGAGACTGTCATCGACGTGATGGGCAATGACGCGCTGCGTTATTTCCTGCTGCGCGAAGTGGTCTTCGGCCAGGATGGCTCCTTCAGCTTTGACGCGCTGGTGCAGCGCTATAACTCTGATCTGGCCAATGACCTGGGCAACCTGGCCAGCCGCACGCTGACCATGATCAACCGTTATTTCAACGGCTCAGTGCCCTACCCTTCGCCCACGGTGGCGCGCAAGGCCACGGACACCGTGATCAAGGAGCAGGCGCTGGCCGTGATCCAGGAATTTGGCCAGCTGTTTGACGATTACCAGTTCTCCCGGGCGCTGGAGTCGGCATGGTCACTGGTGGGAGCTGTTAACAAGTATTTGGTGGATGAAGAGCCGTGGATCGTCGCCGAAAAAGAAGGCGAGGAAAACAAGGCGCGGCTTGCCACCATCCTGTACACCGCGGCGGAGGCGCTGCGGATTGTGACTGCGCTGGCATATCCGGTGCTGCCCGAAACCACGGCAAAAATCTGGACGCAGCTGGGGCTGGGCGAGATCACCAAATTCAATCTGGCTGAACTGAAGTGGGCGCAGCTGCCGCTGGGAGGCAAGATCGGTAAAGTGGAACCCGTCTTTCCCCGCGCTGATAAATCAACCATCGAGAGGATGCAACAGATGGAACAGGAGCGTGCAGCACAGGCTGGCGCCTCAACATCAACCGCAACCACCAATGCTTCCGCGGGGCCTGCCGGAGAAGGCGCGCGCGCCGGACAGCCGGCAACTCAGGCCGCCCATGGACCAACAGAAGCAGCGCCTGCAGCCAAAGCAGCGCCGCCGGCGGCTGCGGTTTCTGCCGACGGAAAAATTTCCATCGACGACTTCATGAAAGTGGAGCTGCGCGTGGGCATGGTGAAGGTCGCCGAGAAGGTGAAAGGCGCGGACAAGCTTCTACGGCTCGAAGTCGATATAGGAACCGAAGTGCGTCAGCTCGTCGCCGGGATTGCGCTGGCTTACAAGCCGGAAGATCTGATCGGACGCAAAGTAGTGATTGTGGCCAATCTTCAGCCGCGCAAGCTGCGCGGACTGGAGTCGAACGGGATGATCGTGGCGGCATCGGTGGGCGAAGACGGCAAGCCAGTGTTGGCGGGATTTCTGGAAGATGTACCGATCGGGGCGAAACTGAAGTGATGATCACCGGATCATTTCGATACGCGACCTCAGCCTGGTATGTACTTTGCCCTGTTCGGTTTGTGGCATGATGAGTCAGTTATTTTCCTGGGGAACGGACCATGTACATCGACTCTCATGCCCACCTGGAAGGCCACAAATTCGATTCTGACCGCGCGGAAATGCTCAGCCGCGCGCGTGAAGCCGGGCTTGAGCGCATTCTTGCCATCGGCAGCGGCACAGGCCCTGGAACATATGACTGCGCTCTGAAAATTGCGGAACAGCATGACTGGATCTTCTCCAGCACCGGGCTCCATCCGCATGAAGCCAGCGTGGCCACCGAGGCAGACTATGCGGAGATGGCGCGGCTGGCGCAGCATCCGAAGATGATCGCCTGGGGCGAGATCGGTCTTGACTACTATTACGACCATTCGCCGCGCGAGGTGCAGAAAGAAGTTTTCCGCCGCCAGATGGATCTGGCCGCAGCCGTCCGGCTGCCCATCATCATCCACTGCCGCCCCAGTGACAACAGCGAGAACGCCTGGGACGATACCCTGGAAATGCTGCGAGAGCATTGGGCGCCCAGCGGCCTCGCGGGCATCCTGCACTGCTTTACCGGCGAACTGAAGCACGCCAGGGCGGCGCTGGAGATCGGGTTCTACATTTCCTTTGCCGGCAACGTGAGCTTTCCCAAGGCGGAAAACATCCGCAATGCCGCGCGTGAGGTTCCGCTGGAACGTATGCTGATTGAAACCGACTCGCCGTATCTCGCTCCGGTGCCACATCGCGGGAAGCGCAATGAACCCGGCTTTGTGGTGAACACCGCGGAGGCGATCGGACAACTGCACGCCATCAGCAAAGAGGAAATCGGAGCCAGGACGGCGGAGAACTTCTACCGGCTGTTTCCGCAAACCCGCTAACGCATCGAGCCGGCAGAGGCCAGGTCGCGCCGGTAAGTGTCATCGACCATCCTTTGCTGTCCGATTCTCCGGATCAGGAGGACCAGCGGAAGAAACGCAAGGCCAGCGCTCAGGTGCTTGAGCGTGTGCCCGCTCACGATGCCGCCCAGCGCGAAGACCGGTTTATCCAGCAGTTCGAAAATCTTGGCCGCAACGTTGCCGGCTACTGTAATCGCAAATGCCGGAGTAGCGCGGTTGCGTGAAGGAAACAGCAAGAGCAGAAGCACACCTGTCAGGATGATCAGGCCCTGGAACAGGGCATACCATCGGAGATCACCCTGGCCAATCTGTTCACCTGCGCTCCAGTGGTGAACGGTCCACAAACCGACGGCAATCAGAGCGGCAACAGACCAGCCAGACGCGCCGCCAAAACGGTCCGCCAGAACCGCGCCAACACAGCCGGCCATGGCGATGATCATCGGCAGGCGATCGAAGACCAAACGTTGATTGTCGGGCTCAAGGTGGTAATAGGCTGAGCCTACGCTCGTCAATATCAGACCGAGGAAGAGTGTTGCGAACGCCCAGCGCGTTCCCGCGTCCAGCGTGCGGCCGCCTTTCCAAATGAAAAACAAACCCAGCAGGCCGGAAATCAGAAACGCGAAATTTGAGAGCACGTCAAAACCATGAGCGATGCCCGCTATGGTTCGTTGGTCGGCAAAGTGATGGTAAGCATCCGGCTGCGCGATTGGCCCGAGAAATGCCACAACCACGTCTGCAGCCAGACACATCGAGGCTACGATCGTCCATTTCGCCGTCGAAGACCAGTTCCGCAAAGCCTGGACCGTGGAGGAAATCTTACTTCCCTCCCGAATCCGCAGCGGGCGTTGGCACTCTCTTTGTTCCGGCGAGTTCAGCCGCGGTCTGCGTGATATTGCGCGTGGAAAACGCCTTGAAGAATCCCCAGCAGTTCGCCGCAGGTGAGGCAGTTCCGTTATCGCAGTTGCCGTATTTCTCTTTGAGTTGCCCCATCACCGCATCCACCAGCGCCTGATCGCTCTTGCCCGCCGCCTGCGCCTTGGCCACAGCCTCACGGAGCAAAACCAGGTAATCATGGAAATCGCGCACGTCGCCGGCGCTGGCCACATCGCCGTGGCCGGACACAAATGTGGCCGCGGGATGATCCGCCATGAGTTTTTCCAGTGTCTTTACCCAGTCGCTGGTGGTGGCGTCAATCAGGTTGGGCAGATGCTTCTGCCAGACCAGGTCGCCGGCAAAAACAACATTCGCGTCCGGCACCATCACCACTGAGTCGCCGCCGGTATGGCCGAGCATGTAGCGGACCTGTATCTGCCGCGCGCCCAGATAGATATCGACCGCGTCGGTATAGACCTCGTCCGGCAGCACCAGCGCCTCAACCATGGCTTTTTGTTCAGGTTTTGGATTTGCGCCGAAGAATTTGAGGTTTTCCGTCCTGAGCCAGCCGCGCAGGTTGTGGTGGGCCAGGATCGTGGCTCCGGCCTGGGCGAATACCGCATTTCCGCCGGTATGGTCCAGGTGGTAATGGGTGTTCACCACAAAGCGGACCGGAAGGCTTGTGATTTTTTTGATCTCGGCCAGCAGGTCGCGCGCCGGCGCAACATCTTCAAACGTATCGATCACCACCACCCCGTTGCTGCCAACCACAAAACCGGCATTGCTTCCGGCTTTGCCGCCATCGGCGCCGATGGCTGCATAAACTCCTTCAGCCAGCTTCTTGACCGTGAAATCCGGCGTGTCCGCAGAGAACGCCCGGGAAGAAAAAGACAATATTAGCAACGCAATCGCTATGGTTCTGGTCCGCATGGCAAGGAATGGTAACACGATGGGAAAGAGCCAATCCGTTCGCCGTCTCAAAACGGATTTGTTACGATGGAGTTGGGTCTGACCACCGGCAGGACGGTCAAAAATCTGTTGCAATCCAAACAGCGCCAGGATTCGTACTCCAAGGAAAGCGAGAGCATGCGCGTGAGCGGCACGCAAGCGCCAGAGCAAAACGATGACGCGGCCCTGATCGCGCGCTTGCGCGCGGGGGACCAGACTGCCATGGCCGGTTTGTATGACCGCTATTCGGGAGTGGTGTACGGAGTAGCCCTGAGAGTGTTGGCGAACACCACCGCCGCGGAAGACGTGGTCCAGGAAGTCTTTCTCCAGCTTTGGCGCAATCCCCAGGCGTTTGATGCGGACCGTGGACGGATAGCGCCCTGGCTCGCGGTGATTACGCGCAATCGCGCCATCGACCTTCTCCGCAAGCGTCCGCCGGAAGATGATATCGCTGAATTGCCCCTTTCCAACGGATTGAACCTGGAAGACGAGTCCGCCCAGAAATTGACCGCGGAAAAGGTGCGCGGCGTTCTCAAGGACCTGCCGCAGGAGCAGCGCAAAGTCCTGGAAATGGCATTTTTTGAAGGCATGACCCATACGGAGATCGCGGGCAAGACCGGCGATCCGCTGGGAACGGTCAAGACCCGCATCCGCGCGGGACTGCTGACCTTGAGAAAAGCATTCGCATGAACGGGCATCCACAATACGCTGATACGCTGGCGCTGTACGCCATGGGTGCGCTCGATAATCCCCAGGAGTTGGCGGAGTTGGAGGCGCATCTGGGAACTTGCGGCGAGTGCCGCCGTGAATTTGACGCCCTGCGGGCTGACGCAGCAGTTCTGGCAATGTCCGCGGTAGGCCCCAAGCCTCCGGAACGTGTCCGCCAGCGGCTGCTGACTGCAATCGCCGCCGAGCCGCGCATGGAGCGCCGGAGCAAGCCCAAGCCGTACGTGGTTGGGCGCTTGCGTTCCCGCTGGCTGTCCTTTGCGCCGATTGCGGTCATGCTGATGCTCGCGGTGTTCAGCATTCTGCTGTGGCGCGACCTGCGCAATACCCGCTTCCTGCTGCGCCAGGCGCGCGAGCAAATGAATCAGGTCCAGGCTGATCTGGATGGCAAGAACAAAGAGCTGGCCCAGGCTAAAGCCGTTCGCGATCTCATGCACGCACCGGACGCGTGGCCGGTAACGCTGGTCGGCAAAAAAACTCCGCCACAACCACAGATCAAGACCGTTTATTCGAAGAAGCAGGGCTCTCTGCTGTTGATAGCCACCGATCTGGCGCCGCTGCCCGAAGGCAAGATCTACCAGATCTGGCTGCTCCCCTCGGATGGGAGCGCTCCCATGTCTGCCGGATGGTTCAAGGAAGGCGACGGCATGATGTTCCATGAAATGAGTTCGGCAGGCATCAGCGCCAAGGGATTCGCCGTTACCATTGAGCCCGCCGGCGGCAGTGAGAAGCCCACCATGCCCATCGTGATGGAGTCCGCGAGCTAGCCTCAGCTCTTCGATTCTCTTTCCTTCAATGTCTCTTGGTCACGCGAAACCGGGCCTTCATCCCGCGCGGCTTACGTTATCGCATCTGGATCAGTCCAAAGATCGGCTGAAGAAATTCCTGCACGCCAGGAGACAGACCGATGATGAAGCAGTCTTTTATTTTTACCCGGATTACTCTGCTATCTGCTGCGCTGCTCATGAGCGCCACCGGGCGCGCTACACCGCAAAATTCCAGCGACGCTGCGGGCAAGATCAAAGCGGAGATTGAACGTCTGCGTACCTCGCTCAAGGAAAATCCGCTTCAGGCTCATGGATTAAGCGAAGTGAATACCATGGCCCAGGACGCGCTCAAGAATGCTGACGCCGCGCTGTCCGCTGGAAATTTGTTCTCCAGCCTGGAGAGCCTCGGCAGCGCGCAGGATGTCGTGCAGGCCGTACGCACCTTTCAGCAAAAAGCTGATGCCGTGCAAACCAGCATGCCCGCTTTTGAGACGGAGTGGAAAAAGGCCAGCCTGGAACTCACGGCGATGGGTGAGCAGGCTCGGGCGCGAATCTGGAGCAACAAGCCTGCCGCGCTCCAGGCGCTGGCAGAGGCGGCGCAAGGACGCGCTTTTCCGCTGCTCGACGGAGCTCGCGGGTTCGCTGTTGCCAATGGACCCAAAGATGGACTCTTTTATCTTGGCAATGCCAGAGGCGAAGCGGAGACGGCCCGTTTCATCGCTTCATTGAACCTCGCGGGCAAAAAAACCAGTATCCCTTTGCGCTCTATGTTGCCTGAGCTGGAGGCGCTCCAGGAAAAAACCAATGCTGCATTCCAGCCGCCGCGCTCCATTGAGATGCATCCTCGCTTCATCGCGCTGAACTCGACCATCAAGTTTGCCCGCGAGCTCGATTCAAGCAAGTCTTACGCCGGAGCTTTGTATCAGTATCTGGACGCGGTGCGCCATTTCGGCATGCTCGATCCGGCTGTGCCTCCCGCAGACCAACAAGCTGCGTTGCGTGCTCGTGTAGTGGACGAACGAAAAAAACTGGCCGCAGGCAAGAGGGACGACTCCATCACGGAGATATTCTTGCAGCGAGCCAGCCAGTTCTTGAATAAGCCGGATGGCGCCGCTCCTTCCGACGACGAATGGCGCGCGGTGCGCGTGATACTTGATCAGGTCTTGCCTGCCTACAATGAAGCGCTGAAGCCCGCGCCGCCGTTGCCGCAACGCGCGCGCAATACAGCCACCCTCACTCTGGTCCGCTGGCCGTACACTTGAAACATCTCCGATCCAGCAAGTTTGCTGGCCCAGGAAGTTGCCGCGAAGTATCCCGGACGGGTAACGTTTGTCAGTGAAAATTTTGGCGATTCAAAGCTCGCCGAGCGCTTTGGCGTAAAGGGCTATCCGGCGATTTTTCTCGATGAGGTGCTGATTGCCGCGCCGCGCGATTTCGGCTACTTTGGCGAGAAAGACGGCACCGGCCGTTACGCGCCCTGGCGCAACGCGGAGAACCAGGAGAAATTCAAAGCCGACCTCACCCGAATGATCGACCTGATTCTTGCCGGCAAGAAAGACGTTCTTAGCCGCGAGCGCGCAGGCGCCGGCACCAGCCTCGCGTCAGTCGAAACCCTGCCCAAATTCACCTTGACCGATCTCTCCGGCAAGCCCCTCACCGCCGAGCAGGCCTCCGGGCGGGTTGTGATGGTGGAGTTCTGGGCCACCTGGTGCCCGCCGTGCCGCTCCACTTTGGAGTGGTTGGGCGACCTGAAGAAGAAATATGGCGACAACGTGGCCATCATCGCTTTTGCTGTGGAATCGCCAGAAGATAAGGTGCGCGAGACGGTGGCTTCGCTCAGTCCGGATCTGCATTGGGCCATCACCGATACTGCCACGGCGCAGGCATTCGGCGACATCACCGCTGTTCCCACCATGTTCCTCTTTGACCGCACCGGCAAGACGGCAACCGTGATGTATGGCGCTCCGCCGGACTTGCATGAGCACGCCGAAAAGCTGCTGGATGAACTGGTCAAATAGCTCTTGAGTTGCTCTCCGCGGGGCGTACCAAGCCGCAACTCGATGCTGGTACACCCCCGCGGTCCTTGCGATTGTCGGTGCTGGGGCGTCGACCGCAACAAAAACTCCGGGGTGACCCCAGCCGCCGCCACCTGACTGCCGCTCCGGCACGCAATCAGGTTCCCGTCCCTGCAACTCCTTGCCTATTTTTGTGTTGACATAGCTGTATTCTGGAATGCATATTTATACATCCCTTTGTATAATTATTCGGTATGACGAAATTGGCCAGACAGCAGCTTATTGTTGAACTCGCGCACCAGGGCCCGCTGCCCAACCAGCAGGAGCTGGTGAAAGTGCTTGCGCGCCGGGGATTTCCGGTCACGCAGGCCACGCTTTCGCGCGACATCAATGAGCTGCAGCTGGTGCGCACCTCGGAGGGCTACACGCTCTCCAACGGCGATTCTCCCACCGAGCCGGCCCCCGGAGTCTCGCGGCTGGTGCGTGAATTTGTGCGTGAGGTCCGGCGCGCGCAGAACCTTCTGGTCATCAAGACCACATCCGGCAGCGCCCAGCCTGTGGCCCTGGCCGTGGATGGCCAGGGCTGGGATGAGGTTGTTGGCACCGTGGCCGGCGATGACACCATTCTGGTGATCACTCCCGACAATAAAACCGCACGCAAGCTGCAAACGCGCCTTGAGGACATGCGCGCCTGATGCCGGACACAATCCAGCCCGCGGTTGTTGGCGCAACCGGCTATGCCGGTTTTGAATTGGCGCGCCTCCTCGCCCGCCATCCTCACGCCAAAAAGCCGGTGCTTTTTACCCGCAATGGCGAGGCCGCTTCTACAGCCAAACTCGACGAACTGTATCCGCATGTCAGCGGCAATGGCGGCTATCCACTGGAACCATTCCAATGGGAAACCGTGAAAGCCAGGGGCGTTGACGTGCTTTTTCTGGCCACGCCGCATGAAGTCTCGCGCGAATGGGTCCCGGAAGCCATGGCGCAGGGCGTACACGTGATAGATCTGAGCGGCGCATGGAGGCTGGAAACGCCGGCGTATCGGGCCGTTTACGCATTCAAAGACGAAAACTCGGAAGCCGCCGACAAGCTGACGTCGCAGGCGGTTTATGGAATCCCGGAGCTGCATCGTGCCGAGCTGAAGCAGGCCGCTCTGGTGGCGAATGCTGGCTGCTATGCAACATCCATCATTCTGGCGCTCGCCCCGCTGGTGCGGGCCGGGCTGGTCGATGTCGAGCACGGAGTCATTTGCGACGCAAAGTCTGGCGTCTCCGGCGCCGGTAAACAGCCGACCGCGAAGACACACTTTGTGGAAGTGGCAGAGAACCTGTCTGCCTATTCGGTCTTTAATCATCGCCATACCGGAGAAATCCTGGAACAGCTCGGACTTGCGCCGGAGCAACTGACCTTTACGCCGCATCTGCTGCCCATTCCGCGGGGGATTCTGTCGACCATCTATGTGCGTCTGGCGTCGGCCATGCCGCCCGCAGCAATTGAGGCATGCCTGCGTGAGTTCTATTCCGGATCGCCGTGGGTGCGGGTCTTCCCTGCCGGCAAGCTGCCGCAGATTCAGTATTCGTTGCATACGAATTACTGCGATATCGGCTTTGCCCTGGCCCCGGACGGCAAGCGGCTGGTCCTGGTTTCCTGCCTGGACAACCTGATGAAAGGCGCGGCCGGACAGGCCGTGCAGAACATGAATGTAATGTTTGGCTGGAATGAAGAGGAGGGCCTGAGATGAAGATTGTGGTCAAGCTCGGCGGCGCCACTCTTGAGGACGCCGCATTGCTGCAACGGGCTGCCCTGGCGGTGAAACAACTGGCCCGGGAGCATCAGGTCGCCGTGATCCATGGCGGCGGCGCGGCGCTCACCCGCACGCTGGCGCAGATGGGCAAACAGAGCGAGTTCATTGACGGCCTGCGCGTTACTGACGCCGAGACCCGTGACTTCGCCGTCATGGTCCTGGCCGGCCACATGAACAAGAAGCTGGTGGCGGCGCTGGGCAGCGTCGGACAATCCGCCGTGGGGCTTTGCGGCGGCGATGGCCAGGCGTTTCGCGCGCGCAAGAAAACCACCAACGGCCACGATCTTGGATTTGTCGGTGAGATTACCGCGGTTGATCCCCGCTGGATCGAGACTATATGGCAGCAAGGCTGCGTACCGGTGATCTCCAGCCTGGCGCTGGGAATTGACGGCCAGTACTACAACATCAACGCGGACCAGATGGCTTCGGCTTGCGCCGTGGCCTGCCATGCCAATGCGCTCATTTTTCTCACCGATGTTTCCGGAGTGAAGGGCGCTGATGGCCTGGTGATCCGCTGGCTTGATCTGGGAATGGCCGCGGACCTGGCGCAGAAGTCGGTGATCGGCGGCGGCATGCTGCCTAAACTCCAGGCCTGCAAGGACGCCTTGCTGCACGGCGTCACCCGCGTGCGCATTCTGCCCGCCGCGGAAGTTGAGGCGCTGCCGGAATTTTATTTCACCAAAATTGAATCGGGCACGGAGGTGCTGGTCGCGTGAATCTGGAGCAGGTGAGCAAACTCGAATCCAATTTGCTGCTCTCCACCTACGAGCGGTATCCGGTGCTGCTGCGGAAAGGCCGCGGTGTCTACCTGTATGACGATAAAGGCCGGCGCTACCTCGATCTGCTTAGCGGCATAGGGGTGAATGCGCTGGGCTACGCGCATCCCGCGCTCACCCGGACCATCGCGCGCCAGGCCAGGCTGCTGGTGCATACGTCAAACCTCTTTTATCACGAGTATCAGGGACGTTTGGCCGCCGCGTTGACCAGGATTTCCGGCATGGACCGCGCTTTTTTCACCAACAGCGGCACAGAAGCCTGGGAGGGCGCGTTGAAGCTGGCCCGGGCTTATGCTCGCGCCAACTGTGCTCAGGGTTCTGAACCCAAGTGGCGCATTCTGGCGCTGGAGCATGCGTTCCACGGCCGCACTTTCGGGGCGCTGGCGACCACGCACAAAGAAAAATATCGCGCTCCGTTCGCGCCGGTCCTGCCTGGGGTAGAGTTCGTGAAATTCAATGACGTTGCCGACCTGGAGCGCAAGTTCGATAACACGGTTTGTGCGATTGGCTTTGAGTTTGTGCAGGGAGAAGGCGGAATCCGTCCGGTAAGCCGTGAGTTTGCCGAGGCGGCACACCGCCTTGCGCGCAAGCACAATGCGCTCCTGATCGCTGACGAGATTCAAAGCGGCATGGGTCGCACAGGAAAGTGGTTTGCCTACCAGCATTACGGCATCCAGCCTGACCTGGTCACGGTGGCCAAGCCGATCGCCGGAGGATTGCCGCTGGGCGCGCTGCTGGCTTCGGAAAAAGTCTCAGAATGCATCCATCCCGGGATGCACGGCACCACGTTTGGCGGAGGTCCACTGGCCTGCGCCGTGGCGCTGCAACTGGTAACCATCCTGCAAAAGGAAAAGCTGCTCAACCATATCCAGAAGACCGGCGCCTATCTGCTGGAACAGTTGCACAAGTTGCAGAAGAAGCATCCGGCCATCCGCGAGGTGCGCGGCATGGGCTTGATGATCGGCGTGGAGCTGGAGTCGGCTGACCTGGCGAAAGCTGTTTTCCAGCACTTGCTGAAAGAAGGCACCATCGTCAATCGCACGGATGAAACCGTAATACGGCTGCTGCCGCCCTTCATTATCAAGAAACAACACGTAGACACCGCCATCCGCCAGTTGGACCAGGCGCTGGCGGCCCACACCACGCCAACGGCTGCCACGGCGGCCGGAAGGAGCAAATAACCAATGATGCCAGCGAGAATGTATGACCTCTCAGCCATGAAGGCGCCGGTCGAGCAGCCCGTACTGTGCCGCGACCTCGTCTCCGCCCAGGACTTTTCACCCGAAGAGACGAAGTCGATGTTTGAGCTGACGCACATCATCAAGCACCGTCCGGCGGATTTTCGTGGAGCGCTGGCAGGCAAGCAACTGGTTTTGTTCTTTGAGAAAGCTTCTCTGCGCACGCGCCTCACCTTTGAAGCCGGCATGGCCAGCCTGGGCGGCACTTCCCTGTTCATGGACCAGACCCGCTCGCTTCTGGGCGAACGCGAACCGGTCTGCGACATCGCGCGCAACGTTGAGCGCTGGGTGGACGCCGTGGTGCTGCGGACCTTTGAGCACAAGACCATCGTGGAGATGGCCCGGCACACCTGCATTCCGGTAATCAACGCATTGAGCGACGCGGAGCATCCCTGCCAGGCTTTTGCCGACTTCTTTACCCTGGAAGAAAAATTCGGCGACTTGACCAAGGTCCACCTGGCCTACGTAGGCGACGGAAACAACGTGGCGCATTCGCTGATGCTGGCGGCCGCCGCGCTTGGCACAAGCATCTCCGTTGCCACACCAAAAGGCTATGCTCCCAGCCCGGAGATAACCGCCTCGGCGCGGCGCATCGCGCGCGGCACCGGAGCCATCATCGATATCACCACTGACGCCATCAAGGCCGTGACCGGCGCCAACGCCATCTACACCGATGTCTGGGCCAGCATGGGACAGGAAGATGAAGCGGCGGAGCGGGCGGAGATTTTCGCGCCCTACCAGGTCAACGAGCAATTGTTCTCGCATGCCGCTCCGCACGCGGTCTTTATGCATTGCCTGCCGGCTCATCGCGGCCAGGAAGTCACGGCCGATATCATCGATTCACCGCGTTCGATCGTCTTTGACCAGGCGGAAAACCGGATGCACATCCAGAAAGCCATCCTACTTTTATTGCTGGGCAGCGGCATGCGCACCTCGCCCACAAGGAGCAATCATGCGTGAGAAAGTCGTACTGGCATATTCGGGAGGCCTTGATACCTCCATCATTATTCCCTGGCTGAAGGAAAACTATAACTGTGAGGTGATCGCCATGATCGCCGACGTAGGCCAGGGTGATGACATTGACGCCGTGGTGGAAAAGGCGCACAAGACCGGAGCAGCCAAGGTAATCGTGAAGGACCTGCGTGAAGAATTTTTGCGCGACTATGTCTTTCCCGCTCTGCGGGCCGGCGCGGTCTATGAGCACAAGTATCTGCTGGGCACGTCTCTGGCGCGTCCCGTGATTGCCAGGCATCAGGTCGAAGTCGCATTGAAGGAAAATGCCACCGCTCTGGCGCACGGCTGCACCGGCAAAGGCAATGACCAGGTCCGTTTTGAGCATGCATTTCAGGCTCTGGCCCCGGAACTGAAAGTGATCGCGCCGTGGCGCGAATGGACGCTGAAGTCGCGCGAGGATTGCCTCGACTACGCTGAAGCCCGCGGAATCTCTGTGACCGCCAGCCGCGAAAAGATTCACAGCCGTGACCGCAACATATGGCACCTGAGCCACGAAGGCGGCGAACTGGAAGATCCCGCCAACGCGCCTTTTGACTCCACCTGGCAGATGACGCGGTCGCCCAGGGAAGCTCCGGACCGTGAAGAAACGGTGGTGATTGGCTTTGAAGCGGGCACACCCGTCTCGGTGAACGGGCAGAAGCTTGATCCGGTATCGCTGGTGGAGTTGCTCAACGAAATTGGCGGGCGCAATGCCATTGGCCGGATCGATCTGGTGGAAAACCGTTTTGTCGGCATCAAGTCGCGCGGCTGTTATGAAACCCCAGGTGGTACGCTCCTGCTGACGGCGCATCGCGAACTGGAAGCCCTTTGCCTGGAACGCGAAGTAGCGCACTTCAAGCAGCTCATCGCGCTGAAATATGCTGAGATCGTTTATTACGGGCTGTGGTTCACCCCGCTCCGCGAGGCGTTGGATGCGTTTATCGCGCAGACGCAGACGGAAATTACTGGCACAGTCACTCTAAAACTCTACAAGGGCAATATCGCCATGGGCGGGCGCGAATCCGAGTATTCGCTCTATCGCACTGACCTCTCGTCGTTCACCATGAGTGAGAGTTATGACCAGAAGGATGCCGAAGGGTTCATCCGCATCCTGGGCCTGCCGGCGCGCTCGCTGGCGCGCCTGAAACAGCAACGTCAAGTAAAAGC
>DASTPO010000300.1:0-9169 GCA_035762225.1 Candidatus Angelobacter sp. | reverse complement strand
AACGAAAAGAAGATCTGGCAGAGGGAACCATGGGCTTCTACTTCACCAAGCCAGATGGTTTCCAATTCAAGGCAGGACAATATCTCGATGTAACCCTGACGAATCCTCCAGAGACCGATGCGGAGGGCAATATACGATCGTTCTCGATTGCCTGCGCGCCCGAAGATGATTATCTTCTGGTGGCGACGCGCATGCGTGATACAGCGTTCAAGCGAGTGCTGCGAAAGAGTGCTCCGGACCTGGAGGTCAGCATGGAAGGGCCCATGGGTTCGTTCACCCTGCACAACAACCCGGCAAAACCGGCAGTCCTGCTGGCGGGCGGGATTGGTATCACGCCGTTTTTCAGCATCGTTCGCCATGCCGCGAATGCCAGGCTGCCCCAAAAGCTGTATCTCTTTTATTCCAACAGGCGGCCGGAGGATGCGGCTTTTTTCAAGCCGCTTGCTGAAACGGAAAAGCAAAATTCCAACTACCGTTTCATTCCTTCCATGACCGAAATGGCCAAGTCGTCGCAACCCTGGAGTGGGGAAGTCGGATTCATCAACCAGGCGATGCTGGCAAAATACCTGCCTGACTTGCATGGCCCGATTTACTATGTTGCCGGGCCACCCGCCATGGTCACCGCCATGAGACAGATGCTCATCGCCGCGGGTGTGGATGAGGACGACGTACGGACAGAGGAATTTTCAGGATATTAATCTCGATTGGATGACTTCCACAGGGAATGTGGCCGTCGATCTGACGTCAAAAAGCTCGAAAGCCTGGCCTATAGCCACCGGGTCATCAGGTGCCTGCTTTCTTCAGTGAAGCCGGCCCCTCCATAAAGAGATTGCGCTGCCTTGTTGTCTCTGCCTACCTCCAACCGGAGCGCTTTGACACCGGCTTTCCGGCACAGGTCTTCCGCGAAGGCGACGACCGCTTTGCCCAGTTTCTGCCGGCGAAAATTCGCCAGGATGTAAAGCTCGTCCAGCAGGCCGAAGCGGCCATGGAATTCCAGGCTGAAGCAAAATGTGAGCACGAAATAGCCGGCCAGATCAGGGCCACGGAAGATCAGGTAAACCTGCCCCTGTCCCGGGCTCTCAAGCAATTTGCCCACGGCGCGGCTGGCGATGGCTTTGTCAAAGCGCATGTGTTGCTGCTCATAGAAATCACGCATCATCTCCAGCAGCGTGGGAAGCTCCTGTTCGGATAGCAACTGGAACAAAACGTTCATTGCCGGGATTCTAAATGAAGGACGCTTCTGCAACCGCGATGGTGCGGCTATAATGGCGGGCCGTTTCAATTTCAGGAGACTTCATGCTTGATCGCCGAGCTTTTATCGCCGTTTGCTCCCGTCTGGGACTGACTACCACCCTGCTTCCCGGTGTGCTCTGGGGCATGGCTGACGAGAAGGGGAAAATCACGCGCGAGATGATTGACAGCGCCGCGGCTATCGCCGACGTCCACATCGGGGACGAATACAAAGACATGATGCTGGAAGACTTGAATGGCTACGCCGGCAGCTTTGAAGCCATCTACGGTCTCCATATCAAGAATGAAGTGGCTCCTGCGGTGATTTTTGACCCTGTGCTTCCGGGGATGAAATTTGAGACCGCGAAACGGCCGATGAAGATCTCCGCAGCTCCCAAGGGTTCCGCGGAAGCGCCGAAAAACATCGAAGACGTCGCGTTCTATTCCGTACGCCAGCTGGCGGAGCTGGTACGAACAAGGAAAGTGTCTTCCGTCGCACTCACCGAGATGTACCTGGAAAGGCTCAAGCGTTATGATCCGCTGCTGAAGTTTGTTATCACGCTTACCACGGACCGCGCCATGGGACAGGCCAAAGATGCGGACCGGGAGATTGCCGCAGGGAAGTATCGTGGTCCTTTGCACGGGCTGCCCTGGGGCGCGAAAGACCTGCTGGCGGTAAAGGGCTATCCCACAACCTGGGGCGCGGGCGGTTTTGAAACGCAGAAATTCGATGATGACGCCACAGTAGTGAAGCGCCTTGACGCCGCGGGTGCGGTGCTGGTGGCCAAGCTCACGCTCGGCGCGCTGGCCCAGGGCGATAAATGGTTTGGCGGGATGACGCGCAATCCGTGGAATCCGCAACAGGGCTCCAGTGGATCATCCGCCGGTTCGGCTTCAGCCACGGCGGCCGGTTGCGTTGCCTTTGCCATCGGATCAGAAACGCTGGGTTCCATTTCGTCGCCTTCCACGCGCTGCGGCACCACAGGCTTGCGTCCAACGTTTGGATTTGTGCCGCGCACCGGAGCCATGGCGCTTTCCTGGACCATGGACAAGCTCGGGCCGCTCTGTCGCGCGGTGGAAGACACCGCTATTGTCCTGAGCGCGATTCATGGCCCCGACGGTCACGATCGTACAGTGCACGATGCTGCGTTCAACTGGGACGCCAATCTGGATTGGCGCAAGCTGCGGGTCGGATACCTCAAAGCCGATTTCGAGATCCAGCCGCCTCAGCAACCCGAGCCTCCAAAAGACGAGAAGGAACTTACTGAGGCTGACAAGAAGAAGCGCGACGAAGAGGCGGCCAATCGGGCGCTGGGCATGGCCCGCCGCGAATACGATCATAAATATGAAGAGGCCGCGCTGGCGAAATTGCGAAGCATGGGCGTAAACCTGATTCCGGTTGAGTTCCCCAAGTATCCATACGGCGCCATGCGCAGCATTCTGGTGGCGGAGGCCGCGGCGGCGTTTGACGAGCTAACGCGCAGCGGCCGGGACAAACTGCTCACCCAGCAAACCAAGGACGACTGGCCCAACACTTTCCGCAGCGCGCGCTTTATCCCTGCCGTCGAGTACATCCAAGCGAACCGGGCCCGCACTCTGGCCATGGAAATGGCGGCCAAGGTTTTCGATCAGGTTGACGTTATTGTGGCGCCGACTTTCAGCACCCAGTTGCTGATCACCAATCTCACCGGGCATCCGGCGCTGATTTTGCCCAATGGCTTACGTGGCGATGACGCGCCAAAGCCTCGCGTGCGCAATGGGGAAGCGGAGCCTGGGGGACCAGGAACACCGTTGAGCCTTACTTTCCTGGGCCAGCTTTATGGCGAAGCCAAGATGCTGGCTCTGGCCAAGGCTTATCAGGATGCCACGAATTTTCATTTGCAACATCCCAAGCTCGATGCGGCGCCAATGAAGTAGACGCTCTGGATAGCTTGGGCCTGCAAGCGGCAAATCGCTTGTGATTGACTCCAGGTGAGCCTTAGTGCAGGGAATTTCACACTTGCGGTTCCAAAATGGGATGAACGGTTGACGACATGTCACTCGCGAAATGTGATGGAAGACGCTCGCTCGCTGGAGCCAGATGGTTGGGGAAGTCATTTAGTTGGAATTGCTTGCGTGTTGCAGTCAGAGTTGAACTGGATCGAACTCCGGGTGCACGTGGAACTATGAGAAATTCTAAAAGTCATCTTTCTGGGATAAATCTGAGATTGTTGTGGTAAGTTGCGAATTCTCCTGTACTCTATGGGCAAATTCGTTATTTTTTCTGAAGAACTAACTTGGAGGAAGAAAGTCATGAAGATTGCATTGCGTATGTTTTTCCTGGTACTCACTTTGGCTGCCACTGTTTCGGCTTCTGCAAGTGTTCCGATACCCTCACCCACGACCCAACCGCCGGTACAGATAGCACAAACCGTTTGAAACATAAGCAGGACTTAAGATACTGTTGAATCGTTTGCCGAACGCGCGACTGGCTGTTCGCCAGTCGCGCAAAGGATACGCCAACGACGCAGCTTCCCAATCTCCTGCTGTGGCTTCCGATACTGGTTCTCATGCTGGTGTCCGGAATACTGTTGTGGCGGAAAACCTATCGCCAACTCCCGTTTTTTTTCATCTATGTACTCTCCGCGTGGCTCTTTGGAGTCGTCAGATACGCGGCCTTCCTGTTCGGGCCACAACCATATTTTTATGTCTATTGGATATCTGAACTTGCGGGGGCTGTGACTGTTTCGCTCGCGCTGTACGAAGTTTTTCTGCGCCGCCTGTTCATGCGCTTTTACAAGATTCGTTTTTACCGCAACTTGTTTCCCGCCATAGCCGTCCTGATCTTTCTCCTGACAATCGTCACGGTCTTGGAGAAATCCGATCGGCGCGCGGCATTTCTCGTGGCTTCACGTGGTTTTGATTTTGCCCGCACATCAGTGCTCGTCTTTTTTGTGGCGTTGATGGCGTTGATGGGACGCGAATGGAAACGTTACGACTTCGGTATTGCCGTGGGTTTTGGCTTGCAGGCAGCTGTGGCCCTGGTGAACGCAGCGGTCCGCACCCAGGTTCATAACAAGTCAACGATCCTCGATAGCATTGAGGCTGTCGCGTTAGACTTGGCGTGCATTATCTGGTTGATCACGTTTTCACGGCCGCAGGAATCAGTCGCTCCCACGGATTCCCGCGAAATCACTGCCGAAACCCTGCATGAGGCCAGAAAGTGGGAGCACACTCTCAAAGACTTCATCACTCCGGGCAAGCGCTAGTTCTGCGCACAAAAATATTTGGTGACGAGCGAATGCGAGGCTGGCCTGACGGCTAGAGGCTTTGCGACAGGGCGTCGTGGAAGCTGGAGAACTTAAGGCAGGTCAGGTTGCCGGCTTTGTCTTTGAGCTGGGCATATGCGGGAATCAGGCTCGTGGAAAGAAGCTGTTGCACCTCAGCCGACCGGGATGCGGCAACCATGGGTATCCAGCTAAGCGCGTTCCGAAAATGCAGCACAATCAGACCTACGAATGTATAAAGACGGACATGGACGCCGGCATCGATCATTTCCTGCGCCAGAGACGCGATCAGCTGATTGCCGCTCCGTAACTGGCAGTATCCAAGTTGCTGGAGCAGCGCCGCGTTGTGGGTCATACGCCGCAGACATTCAATGGTAAGGCGAAGCTGTTCTCGATAAATCCGCAGCAGCTCGTCTTGACCGTAGGTTTCCTGCAGATGACGTTGCTGGGCAGGGCTGACCAGATCCGCCAGAACCTCCACATCCACCGGCAGAAAAGCGGGTATCAATTCTCCAAGTTCGACCTTGGGGGCCCGGCGCCGGCGTGCGTTTAAGAACGCGGCGTATCCCAACAGCAGGAGCAGTCCCACTGATAAGCCAATCCAAATTGCAAACATGGAATTTGACATATTTCCGTCGCTAACTACTGGGACGACTTTAACCCTGATGTGGACTAAGGTCAATCTAAATTGCTCTTAACAAACACTTTAGTAATTCGGCTGGTTCCCGAAATGGAACCAGCCGTGAGGCGTGTCTTAATCCTGTAATTTCTTTAATTTCCGCCGGTTTTGCTCCCCCCGGCCGGTCCCGAAAGGATGATTGCCGGCACCTCCTGCTTGCGGATTGTGTCGTTGTAGGCCGGAACATCGGTGGCCAGAATTTGCTTCCATTTCGCCAGTTGCTCATCCAGCTGTTTGCTCAGCATGTCAAACACTTCATAGGAAACCTGGGTCGGGGCCGAATCCGCGCTTTCGACCACGCCGCCCAAAGCCACCAGATAGTTGTTCAATCGAATGGGGTAATTCAGCACGTCTTGCCCGCTCCTGGCCTTGGTCTGGATCAAGACCTCTTCCACCTCGGTCATCCTCTTGTCCAGTTGCCTGCCTGCCTCAGCCACCGCTTTGCCCTGCGGTTGGTTTTCCAGGCGCTTGTTCAAACCGGCAATCTGGCCTCGGATATCGCGAATCTGGTTAACGGTTTCGTGCGCCTGGGTCACTCGCTCGCGAATTTTGATGAGCAGGTCAAACTGCTTTTCCAGGTCCTGCTGGGTTACCTTGAGCCGGGGATCATTCTTTATTTCAAGCGGCGCGGTGTACTGCTTGCCATTGACGGTGAGGCGCACCTGATACATCCCGGGAAGCGCTTCCGGTCCGTCCGTGCTTCCTGCCCATAGAGGAGAGTGGGGTACGCGGGTAGCGCCTTCATAGCGCATGTCCCATACAAAGCGGTTAAGGCCGGCGTCAGTCGGCAGTCCGCGATTTGCGTTGCGAGCGCCAAAACCTTCGTCGTCGCCGGCGTCTTCTCCAGGCTGTGTCTTGGGTGGGAACTTACGCACGACCTGGCCTTTTTGATCCAGAATCTCCAGAGTGATCGGCGCATTCTTCGCAGTTGCTGCGGTCTCGGCTGCTCCGGCCTCAGGCTTTGCCGGAACCGGAGCGTTCGCCGGATTCGCTTGGCCCGGCTCCTTGCCTTCCGCATTGGCTGCCGTGGCGGAACCTGCAGGCGTTTCCGGTTTTTTGTCTTCCGGCTTCTTATCGTCCGCTTTCTTTTCCGCCTTCTTCAAGGCCGTCTTGAGCGAGTAATAAATTACTGCTCCCCCTGGCGGATTCTGACCTCTGTCGCCGCCTCCGCCAAAAAATCCGCCGCCGAACTGAGTGTGGTTCGCTGGACTCGGCGGATAGAGATGAACTTCATCATTTGCCACTTCCGGCTTGTATTGCTGCAGCGGGGAGAGATCATCCAGGATCCAGAAAGCGCGCCCGTGGGTCGCCGCCAGCAGATCATTGCCTTGAACGAAGAGGTCATACACCGGGGAGACTGGCAGATTTCCCTGCAAGGACTGCCAGTTGGCGCCGTCGTCCCAGGAGAAAAATACCCCGCGCTCTGTGCCAGCATAGAGCAGGCCTTTGCGCTTGCGATCCTCGCGCACAGCATGCACAAAAGCATCAGTAGGGATACCGTTGGTGATGGCGGTCCAGGATTTACCGAAGTCGGTAGTCTTGAAGACATAAGGAGCAAAGTCGTCCATCTTATGTCGCTGCACGGAGACATAAGCGGTGCCTGCAGTATGCATCGACGCTTCAATCATGCTTACGGTTCCCCATTCCGGCATGGCTTTAGGCGTGACGTTAGCCCAGTTCTTTCCGCCATCGGTGGTGACGTGAACCAGTCCATCATCCGATCCTGCCCAGATCACGTCTTTCTGTACCGGCGACTCCACTACGGAGAAAATCGTGTCATAGACTTCCACACCTGTGTTGTCTTTGGTGATGGGGCCGCCGGAGGAAACCTGCTTGCTCTTGTCATTCCGCGTCAGGTCAGGGCTGATGATCTGCCAGCTCATGCCTTCGTCGGACGATTTGAAGAGCACCTGGGCCGCGAAGTAAAGAGTCTTGGGATCGTGAGGCGAGAAAACAATCGGCTCGGTCCACTGAAAACGGTATTTCTGGTCCGCCGCCGCGGCGCCAATGGGATTCACGGGCCATGGCGTTACGTTCTTTGTTTCTTCGGTGCGGTGATCGTAGCGTGTTATTTCGCCGCCATATGACCCCGCATAAACAATTTCAGGATCGCGAGGGTCCGGCGCAATGTATCCGCTCTCGCCTCCACCCACGGCATACCAGTCGGTGCGATCGATCCCTCCCGGCGCGGCGCTGGCAATTGCAACCGACGAATTGTCCTGCTGCGCTCCGTAGAGATAGTAAGGAAAACGGTTGTCGGTGGTGACGTGATAGAACTCCGCCGTCGGCTGGTTTCCCTGTCCGGTCCAGCTGGCGCCGCCGTTAGTGCTTACATTGGCGCCGCCATCATTGGATTCAATCATGCGATTTGGATCGTTGGGATCAATCCATAGTCCGTGGTTGTCGCCATGGGGGACGCGGATGGGCCGGAAGCTCTTGCCGCCGTCATTGGAGCGGTACATGCCAGTGTTGAGGACGTAAACGCCGTCCGGATTTCGCGGATCGGCGAAAACGTGGGTGTAGTAAAAAGCTCGCTGACGATATTGGCGATCGCTATTGGTGAGCGTCCAGTTGTCGCCTCCGTCGTCGGAACGGAAGAGCCCGCCTTTATCAGCTTCCACCAGGGCCCACACGCGGTTGCCGCTGTAAGCGACAGCCAATCCAATACGGCCCAGAGTTCCATCCGGCAAACCGTGGCCCGTGAGATGCTTCCATGTTGTGCCTCCGTCGGTGCTGCGATACAACCCGCTGCCCGGCCCTCCGCTGTCCAGACCCCAGGGTGTGCGTCCGGCCTGCCACAGCGAGGCAAAAATCACATTGGGATTGGAAGGATCAAGCGACAGATCGATGCCGCCGGACTTTTCGTCATGGTAAAGGACCTTGGTCCAATTCTTTCCGCCGTCGGTGGTGCGATAAATACCGCGTTCCGGGTTGGAGCCGAAGGGATGTCCCAATGCTGCCACAAACGCGATGTCAGGATTTTTTGGATTGACTGCCACACGCCCAATCGCACGCGTCTCGCGTAATCCTGTGTATGTCCAGGTTTTGCCCGCGTCGATGGATTTGTAAACTCCGTTGCCATCGATAATGTCTCCTCGGATGCAAGCCTCGCCCGTGCCTGCATAGATCACGTTGGGATCGGAGGGCGCCACGGCAATGGCTCCAATCGAAGGCGACATGCCTTTTACTTTGTCGGTCAAGGGATGCCATGACAGTCCGCCATCCGTGGTCTTCCAGACGCCGCCGCCTACGCCGCCGAAATAGTAAGTGTGTTCATCGCCCACAACCCCGCTCACAGCCAGGACACGTCCTCCCCGGAATGGACCAACAAGCCTCCACGTTAGCCCATGCCACGGGCCCTTGGCCTCGTCCTGATCGGCGTCGCCGCTTTCGGTGGATGTTGCCTTCGCAGCGTCGGGCTGTTGTTCTGCCGCATGTCCGGTCTGCGCTTTCTCGCTCTTGCTTGCCTTGCGTGCTTTTTTCCCCGAGTCTTTTTCCGCTTGCGGAGTCGGGCTGGTCTGGGCAAAAGCGCACATGGCGAACATGATCGTGAGGGCGAGCAGTGATATCCAGCGAGGAATCGGGGATTTGATAAAAGCAGCGCAAGACATGAGTACCTTCTCCGAAGTCGACGATATTTTTAGAACCGCACATCCTAAATTCAGCGTACGGCAAATAGCAACGCGCGCGGGCGCGCATTCGAATGAAAGCAAAGAGCCGCGAGGCGAGGCTGACCAGCAGAAAAGTCCTCAACCACAAGACCTCCATAAGTCGTTGATTGCGTTAGTTCCAAAGCGAGAATAAGAAATTCTTAATTTTCCTTGACACAGGATTGTGAGTTGCGGTATTTTTCGCACTGCTTTTCTGCTTGCAAGCGAAAGCAGTCTGGCTAGCAAGAACCACTTCAAAACCAGCACGTAGATTTCTCGCACCCGTTCACCTTTTGGCAGGCAATTTTTAATCGTCTGCAGTACGGCTGGGTCAACATCAACTG
>DASTPO010000299.1:0-3265 GCA_035762225.1 Candidatus Angelobacter sp. | reverse complement strand
GTCGATATCAATGCCAAGTATCCGCCTGGCTTGTATCGAGTGTCAATAGGAAGCCGCGGGGCGGGACGAGTTGATGCTTCACCGCAAAAGCCCGCAAGATCGCCAGGGCTCGGCAGGATTTCACGGATCGTCGCGGGCTGCCGGGAAAACCGGTGCAAGGTTTCTGTACACTGAAGCCGGAGAAAAGGCGCTGCCTCAAGAACTCAGAGCCGAGGGCCCTTTTCGCTCAAATGCCAGCTTCAAGGACCGTCAACTTTGTCCAGCGCCAACACCATCAAGAAGTCACGTTTCTCCTGGCTGATCGCCACATTCTTCGGCATTGGACATATGCAGCCAGGCCCGGGCACGTGGGCGTCTGCCGTCACCGTGCTCGTCTGGTGGGGAGCGAGCCGTTGGCTGCAACCTGGCTGGCTTGTTCCCGTCGCCATCATTGCTTCGGTGGCAATCACGCTGCTGGGGATCCCGCCTTCCACGGTGGTGGCGCGGGAGAGCGGCCGCAAAGACCCGGGATTTGTAGTGATTGACGAGGTTGCGGGGCAGTTGATCGCCC
The DNA here is from genome assembly GCA_035762225.1 of Candidatus Angelobacter sp. Lineage (GTDB taxonomy): Bacteria > Acidobacteriota > Terriglobia > Terriglobales > Acidobacteriaceae > Angelobacter. Next base: position 2,715 of record DASTPO010000299.1, on the reverse strand, counting down.
TGATCGGCGTGCCGCTGGATTGGAAATACCTACTTGCGGGTTTTATACTCTTTCGTAGCTTTGATATTGTGAAGCCGTTTCCTCTGCGCCGGCTGGAGAGATTGCCGGAAGGGACCGGCATCATGGTGGACGACGTAGGGGCGGGGCTATACGCGCTTGTCCTGCTACAGATCTGGCTCCACTTTATAGCGCGTTAGGCCACGCATTCATGGGTATTACGGAAAGCTTGCTGGGGAAGAAGAACGTCGATGGCAAACCTCACATAGAAGCCATTGATCCGCTCGCCTCGCTGCCCGGCGGCGAAGTCAGAATCACCGGACGGGCGCTTAAGCCGCCGCAACTGGCCCGCCCCCAGGTTACCTTTAACGGAATCAACGGGTCGATTGTTGTCAGCTCGGAAAACTTTGTGATTGCCCGGGTGCCGTTTGGCGCTCATTCGGGTGAAGTTACTGTCCTGGCCAACGGCCACATGAGCAATGGACGCGAACTCAAGATCGCCGAGCCGATCGCGGAAAGCCTTCATCCGGTGGCAAATCCGGCGATTGATGCCGAAGGCAACATCTACGTGACCTATTCCGGCGGGCGCGGACAGAAAGTGCCGGTCGCGGTCTACAAGATTGACACCAGCTACAACGTGAAGCCGTTCGTCTCCGAGTTGATGAACGCTACGGGAATGGCCTTCGATCCCAAGGGCCAGCTCTACGTTTCCTCTCGCTACGATGGAGCGGTGTATCGGGTGGCGCCCAATGGCGCAATCACCACCTACGCTGAAGGAATGGGTGTGGCCACCGGCATTGCCTTCGACCGCGAAGGCAGCCTCTACGTTGGCGATCGCAGCGGCACCATCTGGCGCATTGCTCCGGACCGGCAGATTTTTGTCTTTGCCACGCTGGAGCCAAGCGTGGCCGCTTACCATCTGGCCTTTTCGCCCGACGGCGTTCTGCATGTCACCGGTCCCAGCAATTCCAGCTTTGACGCGGTTTACAGCGTGGACTCGCACGGCACGGTCTCGGTTTACTATCGCGGCCTGGGCCGCCCGCAGGGACTGGCCTTTGACGCCCAGGGGAACCTGTACGTGGCCGCGTCGCTGGCCGGCAAGCGCGGTATTGTGAAAATTACGCCGGAGAAAAATGCGAGCCTGGTGCTGGCCGGGCATGACCTGATTGGCCTGGCTTTTACCCGCGCCGGCGGCTCGGTGCTGGTCACAAAGAATTCGGTTTTCCATCTCAGTTGGGGCGTGCAGGGGCTGCCGCTCATTTAAACTGCTCAGGTGAACGCTGAGATCATTGCCATTGGCTCAGAGCTGCTGACGCCCTATCGCCAGGACACCAATTCGCTCTTTCTTACCGCAAAGCTGAACCAACTGGGAGTGGAGGTCAGTTTCAAGACCATTGTCGGCGACCGCCGCGCTGATCTGGTAAGCGCCGCGCGGATTGCCCTGGCCCGCGCCGATGTTGTCATCTTCATGGGCGGCCTGGGTCCCACGGAAGACGACCTGACGCGGGAGTGTGTAGCGGAGACTCTGGGCCGCCCCATGCAGCGTTATGCCCGGCTGGTGGAAGACCTGCGCGCGCGCTTTGCCGCGCGGGGATGGAAGATGCCCGAGAACAATGAGCGCCAGGCCGATGTAATTTCCGGCGCCGACGTGCTGGAGAACAAACGCGGCTCAGCTCCCGGACAGTTTCTGCACATCAACGACGCCAACGGACATGCCATCATCATGCTGCTGCCCGGCCCGCCGCACGAACTCACGGCCATGTTTGAAGAGCAGTGCATCTCCCGGCTGCGCGAGCTTCTGCCCCATCAGAACATTGCCACGCGCGAGTTGAGGATCGCGATGATCGGCGAATCGATGGTGGACAAGCGCGCCGCTCCCATCTACAAAGCCCACGCCGGAGTTGAAACAACCATTCTTGCCGGAACGCCGGGCGAGGTGCAATTGCATCTGCGAGCGCAGGCCGCGTCCGTGGAGGAAGCGCAGAAGCGCGTGGATGCGCTGGCGTCGGCGCTGGACGACGAATTTGAAGATGCCATCTTTTCTGACAAAGGCGAGAGCCTGGAGCAGATTGTCGGATATTACCTGGGCATGCGGGGCGCAACGCTGGCCGCGGCGGAGTCGTGCACCGGCGGTCTGCTGGCCGAGCGCATCACGTCCGTTCCGGGCAGCTCACGCTATTTTCTGGGCGGCGCCGTGGTCTATGACAATTCGATCAAAACAGCCCTGGCGGACGTGCCGCCGCTCCTGATCGCCGAGCACGGCGCGGTCAGCAGCCAGGTGGCAACCGCGCTGGCGGAAAATATCCGCGCGAAGTGCAAGACCACATTTGGCGTCGGCATTACCGGCGTTGCCGGTCCGGGCGGCGGATCAGAAGAAAAGCCAGTGGGCCTGGTGTTCCACGCTCTGGCCGACGGCAAGAGCACTGAAGTGGTGGAGAGAAAATTTCCCGGGGACCGCGATCGCATACGTCACTGGGCCACCCAGCAGGCGCTCGACATGGTGCGGCGCAAACTGATGTAGCATGGCACCTCGCCGATGCTCCGCCGAATGCAACTGGGAGAGAGATGCGCATCTTTGTTGCCCTGGATATTCCGCCGGAGATTCGTTCCCGCATGAACGAGTTTATGGAACGGGCGCGCCTGCTGGCCCCAAATGCCCGCTGGGCGCGGGTGGAAGGACTGCACGTGACCTTGAAATTTGTAGGCGAAGCCGGCGAT
>DASTPO010000298.1:0-2744 GCA_035762225.1 Candidatus Angelobacter sp. | reverse complement strand
TGTAAACGCCAGATAAGACGCAGCATCCCGGGTCCACCATTCCTGCCTCCGATCCTTGAACACTTCCACCACACGCATGGCAGCGCGCATGCATTCAGCACTGTCAAGTTCATTGCTCATGGCTGCGCGATGAATGTTTCGCTGGCCAGGAGCGCTTCGGCGTTCCCTGGCCGGCCTTTTTGATCTAAGGAGAGGAGCATTTTCATGAGTTGGCAAGCACCATCATTCAAGAAGATTATCTCGGTCTTCGCGTGCTATCTGATGCTGACGCTGAATGTCATACCACTGTATGCCAGCGGCGGATCAGGTTCGGGCGGGGGCAAAGGGGCCAGCGGGACATCGGGTGGCGGCGGTGGAACCACCGGTGGCGATGGCACTAGCGGTGGCGGTGGAACTGGCGGAGGAGGCGGAACGGGTGGCGGCGGGCGAAAGCTGGCGTCATTGAAGACAGTACCGGTACCCGGCCCAACATCCGCGGAACTCAGCAATGTGATCCGCAATAAGACAGCGGCAATCGCTCTGGGTAAGGCATTCTTCTGGGAGATGCAGTTCGGCAGCGACGGCAATACTGCCTGCGCCACCTGCCACTTCAACGCCGGCGCTGACAGCCGTTCGTTCAACCAAACCGACCCTGGGCTTCGCCGCGTGGACGTGAACGGCAACCCGGCGGCGGATTCCACTACGTTCAAGCCGGGCTTTGGCGCCGACCATCAGTTGAGCGTCGGCGATTTCCCGTTGCACAAGCTTGCAGACATCAATAATTCGGGTTCCGCGGTGCTGGATGACAACAACAACATCGTGGGCTCGCAGGGCGTGTTCCGTTTCAATTTCAATGACGTGGTTCTGGGCAACGCGACCGAAGACGAGACATCGGTTGCCGATCCAGTGTTCAGCGTCGCCAATGGAAGCGGCGGAACGATCAACGTAAGGCGCAGCACACCGCGCAATGCGCCTTCGGTGATCAACGCCATCTTCAACTTCCGCAATTTCTGGGATGGCCGCGCGCAGAATGTGTTCAACGGCGTGAACCCGTTCGGCAACGGCGATCCGAGTTCGCAGTTGCTGCAAACCGACACCACCAACCCGCACGGAGTCAAGTCAGTGCTGTTCCGCATGAGCAATTCGGCGCTGGCTTCGCAGGCTGTGGGACCTCCGGGCAGCGACGTGGAAATGTCAGCCACCGGGCGTCCGTTCGTGAAGATGGGCAAGAAGATGCTCACGCTCGCGCCGCTGGCAAAACAGCAGGTGTCTACCAGTGATAGCGTGCTGGGCAGCCTGAGCCTGGCGCCGGCAAACGGACTGAATTCCACCTACGTGGCGATGATCCAGGCCGCGTTCCAGCCGAAATGGTGGAGCTCCAACGCCGTGGTTGATGCCGAGAGCAATTTCCTGCACTCGGGATCGCCGCTGAATACGAATGAGTATTCGCAGATGGAATACAACTTCTCCATGTTCTGGGGCGTTGCCATCCAGATGTATGAAGCCACGCTGGTGGCCAACAACTCGCGCTTTGACCAGTTCATGGAGGGCAATACCGGCGCCCTGACCGCACTGGAACAGCAGGGAATGGACCGCTTCTCCGGCAAGGGTGGTTGCACAAATTGCCATAACGGCGCCGAACTTACGGATGCGGCCGTATCCAACACGGCCGGCGGGGTGGTGGAAACACTGCCGGGCGGCGCATGGCACGATAAAGGGTTCCATAACCTCGGCGTGCGGCCAACGAATGACGATCTGGGGCTTGGCGCTCCGGACCCGTCTGGATTGGCGTCACTGTCAGTGGCCCAGCTTGCGGCATCAGGGCTGGTTGGCGGAACGCCTGTACCTCCGGGCGCGGCCGTCAGCGTGCGCGGAGCCGTGAAGACTCCGGGGCTGCGTGATGTGGAGCTGACAGCGCCGTTCTTCGGCAATGGCGGTCAGGGCACTCTGAGCCAGATTGTGGACTTCTACAGCCGCGGCGGAGATTTCCCGTCAGCGGATGTCGATCCCAACCTGCATCGCGCGGGCTTCAGCAGCAGTGACAAGGCGGCCGTGGTGGCCTTCTTGAAATCGCTGACGGATGAACGCGTACGGAGCCAAAGCGCTCCCTTTGACCATCCTTCATTGGTTGTACCCAACGGGCTGGTCAAGGTGAACGGAGTGTGGCAGGAACAGTCCATCACCATTCCGGCCACGGGAGCTGCGGGCGGGCCAGCGTTGCAGAAATTCTGCGACTCGCTGACCGGAGCTTCCAGTTCGACTTGCAACTAAGCGAGTAGGGGAATCAGTACATGAATGAGAGGCCATTTCCGGGAGGCCTCTCATTCACCCCTGATACTGCGCAGTCCCAGGATTTCTCTTGCTGCAACCGCAGCCTTATTGCTTTCTCAGCCATTTAGATTCAGCCAGGAGCTCACAGCAGTTGACCGGCGCGACGACTCTCCAATACTACGGCGCGATGCTTCACTGCAAGTTGAGCTTTCGCCGGGCCGGTGTTGGGTGGAAATTCAGTCGTTGCGCGGACGCTTTTTTGTCTGCGAAGGGGGAAATTCTTTTCCCCCGGCACAAGTGTAAAGACTTTCCCCTTTGGCAAATTTCGCGTGGTTGAACAGCTGCGGAGCGAGGCTCTGCCGGCATGCAACCTACAGAAAACAAATAACTAGCCAAGTTCTCTCTTTGCGGTCCGGTTCAGCTCCGTGAGCAGCGAAGCTGGCAGCAAGCATGCATTACGGAGTGAACAAGTACACGGTGATTGCTTGTGAAAG
>DASTPO010000297.1:0-2869 GCA_035762225.1 Candidatus Angelobacter sp. | reverse complement strand
GCTGCCGTTCCCACGACGCGCAGATTCGCGTCACCACGCAGGCTTACCTGGGTGCTTTGCAGGTTCATCTGGCTGGTGGATTGCACTGCGATATCGAGCTTCATGCTTTGTGCAAATGATCCGGGAGCACCACTGTCACTGGTTTCGCCGCTGAACTGGTCGGTAAAGGTGCTGAGATCAAAGTCTGGAGTAAAGGAAACGCGCTGGATCTTTACCTGCCCGCTCAAAACCGATGCCTGCGGACTTCCCCGCAGCGCCAGGTTTGAGGCTAAAATCGCGCGTACCCCTTCCGGATAACGCACCCGAATATTGTTTGCCGTCAGTCCCAGGCCAAACTGGATCGACGGCTTAAAGGCCACGGCTCCGGTGGCATTCACTGTCCCGCCGCCCACCTGCCCGGAGAAATTCGCTACCTCCAGGCGTGTTTGCGTTACGTTCAGGACTCCGTTGGCATCGTCCAAGCCGATGGGTGAATCAACGGTGTGCATGGCCGCTTTCACGATCCTGATCTGGCCGTTGAGATTGGAGCTTGGCCCGTAGCGCCGCGAATCAACATCAAACTGGAGCTGTCCACTGCTGGTCAGCCCGGGGACAAACAGCTGGGCAATTTGCAGGTCAACGTTGCCTTGCACCAGGAGCGTTGCCGCTTTGGGGCTGTTGACCGGCACAGTCGCCTGGGCGTCAATTGAGGTTCCGGTCCCGCGGATTGACATTGGCTGGAGTGTTGCCGTGCCGTTCTGATAATCCACGCGGATCTCTTTGACCGCTGACAATTGAAACTGCTTGTATTTGAGCGCCAGGTTCGGCACATCAAGATGGGCTTCCACACGGCTCTTTTCCGCCAGTGGGCCGCGCACGCTGGCGTGCAACTCCGTCTGCCCGGAGAGATCCGCGGCCTGCTCCGGCGCATAGATCGCTACCAGCGGCTGAAAGTCGATGCGCCCTGTATCCAGGTGCACGTCAGCCATGTAAGGCGTTTCTATCCCCACCGTTCCTCGGGCCTTGATGAAAACCTTTTGCACCGCCGAATCAAGCGCGATGGTCGCAACATGATTTTGCACCGTGGTTTGCAGCTTGATTCCCTGGATGGTCTGCTTTTGCATCTGCAATTGCGGAATTTCCAGCGTGGCCTGCAGCTGCGGATCCTTGACCGTTCCATGCCCGGAGACATCCAGGTTCAAGCCGCCGGCCACCTGCATATTGCGCGCCTTTACCGTCTGCAGCTTCTCCAGGCGGAAGTTCTGCGCCTGCAGGCGCGCGGTGTATTCCTGGGTCCGCGGAGAATAATTCGCGTCGGCGTGGGCCGTCCCCGCCGGCATCTGCATGGTCAGGTTCGCGTGAATGGCATTGCCGTCACCCTGGAACTTCACGTTGATATTTTGTACGGACTCGGCGGAAATCTTGGCATTGGCGATCGTGATGGTTCCCTGACCCACAGGATTCAGTTGCGATCCTTTCACCGAAATATCCATGCCGAGCGTGCCGGTCACAGGGAACGTCTGGTTCGCCAGCCGTTCCAGGTCTGCAATCGACAATTGCGCCGCGGAGATGTTCACCGTGAGCGGGCTGGATGGCGTGTAGCTCCAGTTTTTTAACCGGGCTTGAGCGCTGAAGCTGATGTGGCCTTGTGGCATGGCTTCCAGGTCGCCATTACGTATGCTCACTTGATTGGGATCCCCGGTAAAGCCGGCACGCAGCACCTTCCATGAGCTTCCCTTCACGCGCAGGTTTCGTGCGTCGATCTGTCCGTTGATTTGCGGCCGGTTTAACGAGCCGCTGACTGTTGCGTTCAGTGTTGCGGTGCCGTAGAGTCCGAGCTGTTGCTGCGGCTGCCCTGGCGCCGGTTTTTGCAGCGCTGCAGCCAGGCCTTCGAGCTCATGCAGGTCATTGGAACGGAGCGCCACTTGCAATTGTGAATGATCACTGACTTTGCCATTCAGGTTGACGGTTGTCTGCGGAGTGCGCAAATAACTATCATTCAGCGCCATTTGCTTGTTCGCTGCTGTGTAGTCCGCGTGGATTACGCCGTTCAACGGCGTTGGCTGGCCCTGGCCCAGGCTTCCGCTCAGCGTGGCGTCACTGTGTGCCACTAGGTTATCGAGCGTCCTGGCCCAATGTGCGTCGGCATCCGCGCTGAGCGTTCCACTCAGGTGCGCCTGCCGAAAAGACGTGTTATGCGTGGCCGTCTGCGCCTGATCGAGCGAAAGGTTCTTGATGGACGCCTGTAGCCGGGCCACAGAGGCACCCGCCACGTCGCGGATGGTGAGTTTGCCGGTCAGGGTTCCGCCCAGTATCCGGGCGTGCAGATCGTTCACCTCGGCGTTGCCGCCGGAAAGCTTATAGTAAGCGTGCAACTCGCGGATTTCGGTTTGCAGGCTGGGTGTCTTCACCGCCAGCCCGGAACTGCTGACGTCACCGGATGCCGTTACGGTCTCCAGCATCGGACGGCTGGGATCGGCCTGATAACTCAAATCGCCAGCCAGCTTAACTGTACCGGTGGGCAACGACGAGTCTTTCATGATTCTCTGGAAGTCTCCCGCCACCAGCTCGGCTTCATATTTGCCTTCAGCATGCATGGCTGGGGAAGTGTAGTTGTTCACCGAAGCGCTCAGAGCGACGTGAGAGTTCCCGGCAACAAGATCGAGTTTGTCAAGGCTAAATTTCTGCGGCGTAACCCCGAACATCGCCCACAAAGTGTGTTCAACCGGCGCATATGTTCCGTAAACGATCTTTCCGTTTTTGTAACCGATCTCGCCGGAGTACTTGCTTTGCACAGGATCGTATCCGGCATTGATTGCGAATTCGTGCACCTGAGCGTCGAGCGGCATCTTCTGGTCGTTGTAGTAAATTTCGCCGTGGTTGAGCTGAA
>DASTPO010000296.1:0-9520 GCA_035762225.1 Candidatus Angelobacter sp. | reverse complement strand
GTACTGGATTTTGTAGCCGGCCCGTTCGCGTGCTTATATTCCGCCAGGAATTGTTGCTTGGCGCGATGGAGCAATACCCTCAGGTAGTCCCGGCTCACACCCAAATCATGGCACACGTCATCTTTGTCCCGCTGTTCGAAGAAAACTTCTTGTAGCAGCTTGCGGTCTTTCGGGCATAGCCGTCCCATCACTTTTTGTACCTGAATTTTGGTTTCTGCCGCCAGCAGCGCGTCATCCGGGGTCAATGATTGATCAGTCGGATCGATCTGCAAGTCGTCCAATGCCCGTGTCCGCGCAAATGACCGGTACGACTCCCGCAGGATGTTGTTGCATACCGAGCTTACAAAAGCGCCAAAGCGCTCCGGTTGGCGTACTCCCCCTTCGGCGCGAATTGCCGCCCAGGCTCGAAGCAGGGTTTCCTGCTGCACATCTTTGATGTGCTCGGGACACGCCAGCCTCCGGCGCAGTTTGTGCTGCAGGAGACGGCTGAAATACGCGACAAAGTGAGCTTCTGTAGTAGAGTCCTGCGCCCTGAGCCCATGTATGTAGGATTCACTGAATTCATGGAAATCAAAAGTGTGTGCCGTGGTGCTCATCGTCCCGCTCCTCGTAACGGCGCGCGTTTGCTCCATAGGCGCCGTGGCAGCGGCCATCCACGCAGGTATCCGGTTTCTCCGCCGGTTGCCTCTGCGGCACCTCATTCCAAATGAGTGCTGACCATTGCTTGTCACTTAAGACGACGTCTGCCTGGATTTCCCTTTGGAGTTTCAGAGAATTTGGGCTGGTTTTTTGGCTGTTTCGCGAAGACAAATATGCAGGCGCGCCACGCACCGCTCCGGTGCGGTAAGGGCCCTTAAAATGCGCCCGGGACGGTAACATTTACATCATCAGTGCGCCATGGCGACGCCTGTAAGAGGCTGAAAAAATGGGGCCTAAAAAGGGTCCGCCAGATCGGTCTCAGGCGAACCCTTGAGTGGAAAGCGGGCTTACCCGCTCTGTGCTTTTGTCGGCGGTCGGGAACTTACGGGGTTCCAACCAGAAGGCCACCGGACTTACAATCCAGCGTGTAGGACACCCTTCTAAGCCGCGGTGGTTCTGCCGTATCCGACATCACGGCAGGCATCAGTTTGGCGGTGGTCTTACGCTGCTCGTCCCGCTTGTCGTCAAGATGGTCCAGGCTGTACGCCTGCACCAAATCGGGAAATGACGTTTTCAACATATAGTTAAAGAAATTCACCGCGTGGATTTGCGGCGTTCCCTGGGGCGGGCCAACCTCGAAGAAGAACCTCATCAAACCTGCGGGTGAATCCTTGGAGGGAGCGCAGCCCTTAGCCACCTCTTTGCACTCCAGCTTTACCTTTGCCGGCTCAGTCACGTCATATTCAAGGATGTGGTTGGTCGGCATCCAGCCCTCTTTTTTCGACGTGAACGTCACGCGCTCGCGGTGGCCTGCAAAAGTGATGCGCCGCGGGCACGGCAGCCTGAGTGCGACAAAGTTCTCCGTCGGAATCCAACGCTTGGTCGTCGCGTTGAAATCGCTGAACCCTGAGGCAATCTCCGGACGCTCATTTTTCCTCAAGCCCTGCGGAAGCAATTCGAAATCGTAGTTCTTGCCCGGCTCCTGCGCATATTCGGGATCGTTGAAATAAAATTGGTGTGGCTCGCTTTTGTCTCGCGGCGAAAAGGCAACAATGGAATTCCCTTTGTCGTGTTGCACCACCACGGCAAACGCTCCGTCCAGCAGAATCTGCAATTGATGGCCCGATGGTCCCCGGCGCGACCGATCGTCATCATCATCCTTGCAGACACCCAGGGCACTCGCCACCGGAACAGTGGCCAGCGCTTTCAGCAAGTTGCGTCGATTCATAACCAAATCTCCTGAAAGCCAAAAATAGGTTGGGCCCAAAACAGTTGCACAAGGGTAGCATGTATGTTCTCACTGCTTATCCTGGCGCGCTAATTAGCTGTCCCTTCCACGCTAAACCCGGCCCAGTAATACGGATGCGGCGTCTTTCGGATCATTTCATTGCGCGCATCGAACATCGCCTCCGGGACTGTCCGATTTTTTCCCAGGCTGCGATAAAAACTCTGCATCAGCTGCGATGTGCTGGCTGAATCAACATTCCACTGGCTGGCGATGACCCTCGGAACGCCCGCGGCAAACAAGGCATGAATCAGGCTGTCCGTATCCAGCACGCCCTCTCTACCCTTGCCGCTCGAGCACGCCGCCAGCACCACCAGCTGTGAATGTTTGAATATCTCAGGCACGAAATCCTGGGCCCGCAAGGGACGGGTTTCAGTGAACAGAAGGCCGGTCGCGGTTCCCGCCGGCAATCCGTGTCCCATGTAGTGAAAGATGTCGCTTTCAGCCAGCATCCGCCGGACGCTCGGCCAGCTCGAGCTGGCTGAATCAACCACGCTGGTATGGGAAAAAATCTGCGCGATTGTTTTTCTTTCCTCTTCCATTCCTGGCAAATATCCGGCCTGGGGAGAACGTGTTGCGTCCAGCAGCAGCAACGACTCATTGCCAGTGATCCTGCGCGACGGATTCAATGATTCATCTATATCTGACCCGGGTGAATACACCACGGCATGCCTCTCTGCCAGATAAACTCCGTCCGAGCTCTGCAAAGCTTCCATCGGCAGGTTATAGATGCGCTTGTCCAGCTCCACGGTCAGTACAGGCGCCGCAGAGATATCGCTCAGGACCGGATCGATCAGCAGAGAATAGAGTTTTTGCCCCTGTTGTTGCAGCTCCTTCAGGTTGGAAGATTCGGTCGCGCATTTCCGCACGAAATCATGCGCCAGTTGCTCAAAATCCTGCTGCTCCGTGGCAATCCATTTGCCGTGCACCGAACCATTGCTGGCAATCCAGATCTGCACTCCATCCGGAAATCCAGCGTAGACCAATCGGGTTCCGGGCGCGCGCGCGATGTCATGGCTGCGGCCGCCGCCTCCGGCAACAACAGGTTTTGCGCTCCGCAGACCGCTTTGTACCTGCGCATCTGGAAGCAACGGCATGCTCCTGTAATGTTCCCAGCTATCCAGCGCCTCGCGGTCTTTTTTCTCGGCCAGAAGCACGCGTACAACACCGCGATAGCTATCGTCAGTGGCGCGGAGCCAGGCCAGCCGCGTTGAGCTTACCTTGAGGTTTGCCAGTGAAGCTTCGGCAATTCCAATCGCTGCCTGATACTCCATCAGCGCGCGATCGTATTCGCCCAGCCGGAGATAGATGTCACCCAATAGCTTTGTGCAGCGCAAAGGAAAGAATTTGTCCTGGCTGCCGGACAGGAGTTTCATTACTGGATTCAGCGTCTCCAGAGCTGCCCGTGAATCCCCGCGTTGCAGTTGGAACTCCGCCGGCTCCACTTCCGTAATCAGCCGGTATTTCTCCGCCCAGGGCCCCTTAGGCTGGCGCAGCAGCTCCAGCGCACGGCTCCGCTCGGCCCCGGCCTGGGCCGTTTGCCGTTGTGCCAGAAGAATGTTGGCCAGATGCAGATGGAGAAGACCTTCGATGGATGCGTCGCTGGCAATATCGGCGGTGGGATCCTGGCGCATGGCGATGGTGTGCTGGATAAGCGCCTCGGCTTCGTTCAAAGCGCCGGTGTCGAGCGAACATTGCAGCATCACGGCATAGAATTGAAACAGGCGCTCCCCGCGCGCGTGCACAACCTGCCAGTATTGCTCCAGCGCACTGACTGAAGCCTTCCAGCTCTCATCGCAGTTTCCCCTGAGCCGGTTTATCCCGGCTGAGATTCCCAAATTCTGCAGCACGAGCACCGGAAAGCCGAAGTCGCGGGCCATCTGCCGGCTGGCAACCAGGCTCGAGTCTGAATCGGCAAATTGGCCGTACAGGTTTCTGCAATCGGCCTGTTCCAGCAGGACTCGCGCCGTCAGCCAGCGATACTGGGTCAATGAAAGAGATTTGGCCAGCGGGTCGGCGCGGGCAAGACAATCTCCGCCGTTCAGAGTTCTTCGGCTGGCATAGACTTCTTCAAAACTTGCCCTGAGTTCTCCTGGCTTGTTGTGACTTCGGTTAAACAGGCTGAAAGCCTGCGCAGACTGCGTGGCGGCATCGTCATACTTTCCGGCATCGTTTGCCCTCACGGCTGAGCTCAACGCATTTACTGCGGGCAGTTCTTCCGGTGTGATTTCTCCGAGAAAATCCTTCCACCAGGAGTCCTGATGGTTGATGAAGACTTCAGCCAATCCGTCGACTGCCCGGAAGGCGTTGCTGCTCTTGTCGGCCATGGCAGAAGGAAGCCACTGGCTCAAAGCTTTCTGCTGGTATTGCTCTGGGTCTTCCGGTCTCAGGCTATGCTGGGCGATTTGTTGCAAAAAAAAAGAGGGGTCGGAGTAACTCTGCTGTCTCTTGTCGCCCATCTTCGCCTTCGCGGCGTCCATGTGCTGCCGCGCATCGCTGGCCCATGCGCCGGAAGGTTCCGCCTGAAGAAACTTCTCCCAGGTTGCCACCGCCAGGTCCCACGCCTGGGTCTTTTCGTAGGCAATAGCCAGATCGTAGAGCGCGCTGGCGCGATCTTCATTGTTCAGTGCGGGCCTGCTCAGTACTTCACTCAACAAGTTGAGGCTACGCTGCAGGTTAGGATGTTCGGCTTTACTGTCGCGCTCGAAGAAGGTGGCCGCCAGGTCTATGTCCAGGCTGGGGCTGTTCAGGCCAGATGCCTTCGCGGTCTCAAAATCTTTTTCCGCTTTCTCCAGACTGGCAGGCGTTGCCTCCCACAGCAGAGCCCGTCCCTGAACCTGCAGCCAGCGCGGATCGGCGTTTTTTGCCTGCAGCTTCTCGCTGGCGGTGCTGCTGGCGCTGGCAAGCTCCGCGGGAATCTCATCGAGTTCACGCCCTCCGTCATTTCCCAGGACAGTGGGAAAGGGCTTGTAATCAGAAAAAGCCGCTGACGTAAGACGCATCTTCGTAGTGCGCCGCGCGGCAAAAGCTTCGGCAGTCTGTTTTTGTGCCTGATGAATCTTGTACTCGCCCATCAATCCAGGTGCCGCAAAGATGGCCGCCACCACCAGCCCTAACATGACCAGGGCCGGAACAAGCTTCATCCACGGGGCCTTCCTGGGACGGCCAATCGCATCGCGCACGAGTTTCTTCTGCCATTTTGGCTTGGAGCTCTGCAACTGGGCCCGAATCCTGGCGTTCTCCGGAGATGTCTCATCAGAAAATTCCTGCAGATATCTGCGGAAGGCTGGTCCGCACGTCTCGCATCGCGCAACATGCGGCATGATTTGAGCGGCCAGTTCCGGCGAGCTGATGCCTGCGGCGAGTTCCTGCAAAACTTCGTCGCCGGGACAATTGCGATACGGAGGTGCGTTCATCGGGTCGCCTTCCCGCAACCATACGCCAACCAGGGCCTCGACAAACCGCAGCGTGCGGCCGCAAAAGATGACCCTGCCGCGCGGGTAAGACCCTCTCGCGGCGACATCGCCTGTCTGCGAGAACGGATCCTTACCCCCGGCCTATCGTGTTGCACATTCACCTGAAATACCTCTTCCTAACCCCTAAGACGTAAAGTTCGACGTAAAACCTTTTCTTCGAAATGACTCCCGGTTTATCACGGAGCCCGGTCTTGCCCCGGCGGCTCAAGCCCTTCTTCTTTCAACAGTTTGGTGAGGCGCAGCAAGGTGCTTTCAACGCCCTTTGTGGTCAGCCCGATCTGTGGAATCGACGCCACTTCCTTCGCGCTGTACCCTTGCTCGTAATAGAGCCAGAAGATACTTACGTCGCGTTGGTAGGTTTCCGAGGAAGAAAGGCGGTCCAGCCGTTCTTGTATCTTGTCCTTCAAGCGGTTGAATGAAATTCTGTCCCATCCATCCGGAGAAGGTGGAACCACCAGATCGGTAGCTTCAATCTCTTCGATTTTGTTTTTTGGGCTGCGAAAATGATCGCGGGCCGTATTCCCGGCCACCACCTTCAAATATCCGAAAATCGTATTTTCATGGGCATTTCTGATGCTGCGCAGGGCTTTCCGATCATGGGCAAAGAGCTTCAGAAAAGTCTCCTGCAGCAGATCGTCCACCAGGCCCGGGTTCGGCTCCTTCCACCTTCGTACCGTGTTCATGATGACATTGGCCATCATGGGCTGAGTGCGGCGCACAAACGCCAGCCAAAGCTCTTCATTTTCAGAGCTTAGGCAGCGGTCGAGCAAATCGCGGATTGGAATCTCTTCCGGCATTGCAGCTGTTTCTGTCCAGTTCGCCTCAAGACGCACCCCAGAAACCCACCATTTATGGTGCAAATAAAGGTTGGGCTTGCAGGGCGTTCAACAGCTTATCAATTATTTACGGATTGTTGGACACGACGGTCCAATCAAGGATGAAATACTCAAGAAAAAACCTGAATTGTTGGCTTGCCGCGACACCGGCGTGCGACATTGCCGCCAGTCAAGGGCCTGCGCGGCTAGGGCTCGGTTCTCACGGCGCAATGAACACTCAAACGATCAGGCAATTTTGAAAGGCTTGCGCCCGCGTCAGGCGCGAACCAGCTCTTTTACGGCTTCTACAATGTGACGCTGGGATATTCCATACCGCTCCAGCAGCTCTTTTGGCTTCCCACTGTGCGGAATTTCAGTTACGGCAAGCTTGGTTAACTTGATATTCTCCATTGCCAGCGCTCCCAGCACGGCGTCCCCAATTCCGCCATGGGCGTAATGATCTTCCACGGTGATGATTTTCCCGCCACATGCCTTGGCCGCGGCGCGGAGCCCTTGCTCGTCAATAGGCTTCACGCTGAATAGGTCGATCACGCGGACTGTAATGCCCGCCTTCTTGAGTTCATCATAGGCCCCCAGGGCTTCAAACAATGTGACCCCGGCAGCAACAATCAGAAGCTGGTCATTCCCGCTTTCTCTCACGACCTTGCATTTTCCGACCTCAAACACCTCGCTGCCGCCGTAAAGGATGGCATTGGCTGGGCGGCCTAAACGCAAATAGGCAGGGCCGCTTAGCTGCGCTGCCAGCGCCGTTGCTGCCCAGGCCGAGGTTGCGTCACTGGGATAGAGCACGCTATAGCCCGGCTGGGCGCACATCATCGCCAGGTCTTCCAGCCCCATCTGCGAAGGCCCGTCTTCTCCGATTGAAACCCCTACGTGCGTACCGGCCAGCTTGATGTTGTTCTGGCTGATCGCGGCCATGCGAATCTGGTCATAGGCCCGCGTCAGGAAGCAGGCAAAGGTCGACGCAAAAGGAATTTTCCCCCTCGCTGAAAGCCCCATTGCCATTCCTACCATGTTCTGCTCGGCGATATAGCCTTCAAAGAAACGCCTGGGCGCAACGGCCCCGAATTCCTCAGTGTAGGTTGAGTTCTTCACGTCGCCATCGAACGCGACGATTCGGTCGTCCACCTTGCCTATTGCAGCCAGCGCCTGTCCAAACGCTTTTCTGGTGGCGACATCCTTGTCACCAGGTTTGTACGGCGGTTTAGGGTAGGAAGGCTCCTGCCGCAGCGCCGCAGACGATGCGCCTTTTGCCGGCAGGTTGGGCTTCCACGGCGGCAGGTCGCTTTTGAGCTGGGACTCCAACGACGAAAGGGCCTGCTTTTCATCATCGCCTTCCAGTGGCTTGCCGTGCCGGTCCAACTGGTCTTCTATATTCTTTCCCAGGCCCCTGCCTTTGAAAGTGCATGCCAGCACCACCGTGGGCCGGCCCTTGGTCTTCTCGGCTTCCGCGTACGCTGCCAGCAGCGCCGGAATGTCATGCCCATCCACTTGAATGGCATGCCAGCCGAATGCTTCCCATCTTGCAGAGAATTTCTCCATGTGGTGTTCCAGCATGGTGGGACCGCTTTGCCCAAGGCGATTGACGTCGATGGTCAGGCAGAGATTATCGACATTGCGCTGCGAGGCTATCTCTGCCGCTTCCCATACCGAACCCTCTGCCATCTCGCCGTCGCCCAGCAAAACGTAGATACGGTTATTTTGCTGCTCCAGCTCCTTGAAGTTAAGCGCCAGCCCGACTCCGGCGGAGATTCCCTGCCCCAATGAGCCCGTGGCTACGTCAACAAACGGCAGGCGCGGTGTTGGATGGCCTTCCAGATCGGAGTCCAGCCGCCGCAGCGTTAGCAGGTGCTCGCGCGGAAACAGCCCGGTCTCAGCCCAGGCGGAATACAGAATCGGCGCCGCGTGTCCTTTGGAAAGCACAAACACGTCATTGGCGGGATTCTTGGGGTCTTTAGGGTCATAACGCATGACCGAGAAAAACAGCACCGACATGATCTCCGCAGCCGAAGCGCAGCTGGTGGGATGGCCGCTGGCAGCCGCCGAAGTGGAGCGCACGGAATCAATTCTCAGCCGGGTGGCCTTGTCCTGCAGCAGGTCGAGATTTTTCTGAACGTCAGGTTGATTGATCGTAGCCACGGCATTCTCCTCGCTTTTGTCGGTTGGATAAGGCTGGAATCGCTGAAAAAAGCCTGCTGAAATATTACGCTAAGCGCGGCCTATGCGGCGAGAGGCTGTGAGCTCATAAATCAAAGGCGAAAAGCCACAGTGGATTTCTTGAGACGCGGAGCGGCGCCCGATCGGAGATCATGCTGCGCTTCTGAACTTATAGCCATGGCCGGCAACTGTCTCAATCAAATCGGATTGCGCTCCCAGCTTTTTCCGCAGGCTCTTGATCACGGCGTCCACCACGTTGCTGCCGACGTCATATTTGTGGCCCCAGACGTCGCGAATCAATGATTCACGCGATACCGCTTTGCCTTCGCGCTCACGAAGGTATTGCAGCACCGCAAACTCCAGCTTGGTCAGGCGTATGCGCGCATCGCCAACCACCAATTCGCGCGCATCCACGTCCAGCATTTCGCTGGAGGGCACTCCCAGTTCCGCAGCCACCAGCCGGCCCAGCCAGCCGTCTACGGAAGAAGCCCCAAAATCAAGCATCGCGGTTGCATAAGATTGGCCGTCAAGAGAAACACTGTGATCGGGAAGAGGCACGAATCCCAGAGTCTGCGCTACCGGACCGTATTTCGCCAGGTCCTGCAGCACCAGATAAACGCGCCGTAGATTCGGCCGCAAAGCCAGATAGGTCCGCTTGATATCAAGCCAGCATGCAGCCTGAATGGCGGATGGTTGCTCGCCTTCCGCTTCACTCAGCCAGCGGCGCAGAAACAAAGCAGTTTCATTGTTCGAGATAGGGTCATCGCCAAGGTGAGCCAGCCAGCTCCGGGTAATCGGATCTTCGCTTAAAACAGCTTCCGGAACATCAGCTGAACCGCACAGACAATAAAAGCCTACCGTCCGCCCCAATTGATCTCGCGCCACAGAAAAAGTCTCCGGCGCGAAGGTCCACCAGGCTGAGAGAGCCTTCGCGGCTTCGTTGTTTTCATAGCGTTGCCATATCGCCCGAAGGGCTGGCCCATCCTGCGGCCGCGCGGGTTCAATGCCATACACTTGCGCACCACTGGGGAAAAACGCCTCGCGGATGCCGGGATTCTCAAGTAGGTACAGCATGTCCGCGGTGTACCGCCAAAGATCAGTGTGGGGAGCGCTGGCAAGCTCCATGC
>DASTPO010000295.1:0-7946 GCA_035762225.1 Candidatus Angelobacter sp. | reverse complement strand
TGATCCGTAACCAGTAGCTAGCGGCCAGTAGCCAGCGGCTACTTCGCCTTAAACGTCGCCGGCCGTTTCTCCACGTAGGCGTTCAGGCCTTCCTTGGCGTCGTCGCTGGCAAAGAGGCGCTGTTGCAACTCGCGCTCAATGGCCAGCGCCGACTCCATGGGGACTTCCCAGCCGCTCTGCACGGACCGCTTGATGTTGCCCACGGCTTTCGCGGCTTTGTTCGGAGGAGTGAACTGGCGCGCGTACTCCATCACGTTCTCCATGAAGTTATCGCGCTCGTAAATATCATTGACGATGCCCATGTCCTTGGCTTCTTCGAAGGTGAACGTGTTGCCGGTCACCATCAGCTCAATGGCTTTGCTCTTGCCCACAATGCGGCTCAGGCGCTGCGTGCCGCCGGTGCCGGGGAGAACGCCCAGGTTGATCTCCGGGAGGCCAACTTTGCCCGCGTCACGGCGCGCAATGCGAATGTCGGCGGCCATGGCGATTTCCAGCCCGCCGCCCACGCAGTGGCCGTTGATCGCGGCGATCACCAGCTTGGGCGTGTGCTCCAGGCGCAGCAACATTTCATTGGCATGCAGGCAGAAGTAATACTTGAATGTGGGGTCGACCGTGGAGAGCATCTTGATGTTGGCGCCGGCGGAGAAAAATTTGTCGCCCGCTCCGGTCAGCAGCAGCACGTAGACGTCATTATCCATGCGCGCCTTCAGAATGCACTCATCCAGCTGCCGGTTCATCTCATAGGTGTAGGTATTGGCCGGCGGATCGCTCAACTCGATGACGGCGATGCCGTCCTCAACGCGATAATTGACCAGAGTCTTGGTTTCGGTTGCTGTGGTTGTCGCCATGGTGCAAAGCTCCTTGTGAATTTTATGGATCTTGAATATGTCGCGAATATTTCGCGCGCCGCGTCAGGCCCGCGCCTTTGCGCTCCTGCGCCTGCCTTTTCCCGTGTTCAGCACTCCGCCCAGAAACAGATCGCCCATTTCCCGGGCCAGCGCCTGGGCATCGGCATCCACCCGCGGGTTATGCCAGCTGTAAATCCAGTTGATCATGCCGAACAGGCTGAGCACAGCCAGCCGTCCGGAAAATTGTAGTCCTTTTTCCTTCCGCAAATCTTCCAGCAGGTCGAGACAGATTTTGTAGTACTCGCGTTTGATCGCCCGTATTTCCGCGCCGCGGCCGTTCTTCAGCGTGTCGTCTTCATGCGTCAGCACTTTTACCGCTTCCTTATTCGCGAGGAAATATTCCAGGTGGTTTTCGATAAAGATGCGGATCCGTCCTTCCGGGTCACTGGCGCCAGCCAGCCGCTGGTGCAAACGCTCGATAATGGTGCGAAACGTGTGCTTCTGGATCAGGTACAGCAGCTCTTCCTTGGATTCGAAATAATGGTAGAGCCCGGCCAGCGACATTCCCGCGGCGCGGGAGAGATCGCGCATGGACGCTCCCTCATAGCCTTTCTCGCAGAAAATCTGGGCGGCATATTGCAAAACCTTGGCCAGCCGCCGGTCGAAACGCGAGTCAACCGGTTCGGACGCGCTGCGCCCCTTGCGTCCTTCAGGGACTGCATGGGGAAGCCGGGTTTCCACGCTGGCCAGGGTCATGCGAGAGTATTTACCGAACGTTCGTTCGAATCTATATTATGACGCACGGGTTGCCCGGGCGTCAATTTCAGTGCAGCTGCTGAAATTTTGTAACCCAGCTATATTTTCCCCGCAGTGTCCTTCCACTATATGAGTAAGCGGGAAAATCAAAACAGCAGAGTGGCCGGCAGATGTTGAGGGATGTCGCTTCAGTCGGCGACCATGGCCTTGTAGTTTTTAAACTCTGCACCCGATTGCACGCTCTTGATTTCCGGGTAATCATGCTGCACTCGTAAGAATAGTCTTTCCGCAAGGGCTGTAGCTGCTGCACATCGCCAAAACTAAATATCCATCAACTTTCGCACATTGGACTGAGAACGCCTGGGGATTTCCCCGGCCCGCTTGGTCCCGAGGAGAAGCTACAAGATGCACAATCAGAATGCAGAGCGCTCGCTGCGCCCGGTGACCAGGCTTGTCTCTATCTTTACTTTAGCTCTTTTTGTTGCCGTGGCTGTGGGCTGCGGCGGCGGTGGCTCCGCCATCAACCCCGGACCAACTCCAACACCCGCCGGAGCAGCGGCCACGCAGGTCAGGTTCGGCGACGCACCTGCTGACAGCGTCATCGCCTTTGAAGTCTCTGTCTCCTCGCTATCGCTTACCCCCGCAGGCGGCGGCGCTGCCGTCACGGTCGCCGTGCCCGCCAACAATCGCATTGAACTGACGCATGCCTCGGGAAAGTTTGAGCCATTCGTCGTGGGCAGCCTGCCCCAGGGCACATTCTCGTCGGTGAACCTTACGCTGGTGAATTCCGAACTGACGTTTCTGAACAGCACCGGCACTGCGGTGCACATTAACGGGCCGGCCAGCTCTTCCATCACTGTTCCGCTCAGCCCGAGCCTCTCGATTGGCAGCAGCCCTCTTGTGCTCAGCATTGATGTGAACGTCGCCAATTCCGTGACGCTGGCGGCAGGGGTGGTCAACGGCATCAGCTTCGGCCCGACCTCGCTGAACATCACCGCCAAGGCTCCCGGAGTGGCCGGCAACCAGCAGGATGATGACGGCGAGATTGAGGACGTTCAGGGCACCGTAACTGCCGTGAACGGATCCAGCTTCACTTTTGTGGTGGGACAGACGGGTTCATCTCTGACTTTCACCACAGACGGCACCACACAGTTCAAAGACGGTGTAACTACCGTGGCCAGCCTGCTGAACCAGGTTGTGACGGTGGAAGGCTTCACCAAGGCAGACGGCAGTCTTTTCGCCAAGGAAATCGAGGGGCTGGAGAGCCAGACCGGATCTGAGGTTGAAGGCCTGATCACCGCCATTTCGTCGGGGACCACGCTCACAGTAACCGCGCAGGACGGCATTGGCAGCGGCATGGACGACACCAAAGTGGGCGCAACCTTCAGCGTGAATATCGCCGGGCTCAGCGCCAGCAAGTTCCGCGTAAAAGCCGGCAACGGGTTTGGCGGACAGGTGCCGGCTGGACTGACGTTTGACGGTACCACCATCCACCAGGGCCAGCGCATTGAAGTCGACAGCAATGCCGCGGTGCCTGCTGCCAATGGCGCCATCACGCCGGACAAGATCAACCTGCAACAGCAGGGAGTCTCCGGTGTGGTTGCCAACACTGCTGCCAGCACGTTCGATATCAATCTGGCAGCCGATTCAGCTTTGAAAACCATCTCCGGCCAGACGGTGGTCCATGTCACAAAAACATCCAGCACAGATAGCCGCGTGACGGTAGCCAACGGAGCCACCGTGCAGGTGCGTGGTCTTCTCTTCTGGAATGGGACTTCGTGGCAACTGGTCGCCCGCCGGATTCGCTAGTTGAAACAAGCATTAGTGCGCTCCCTTGCCGCATCCGTTGAAACCGGATGCGGCTTTTTTATTGCAGAGAAATCTGGAGCGAGATGCGGATAGCGAGCCAGGCGCACACGTCAAGCAGGATTGGCTTCTTTCGATCGACGACAGCCGTGCGCACGATCAGTGACAACAATAGCGAGGCTGATGCTTGCCTGGACACTTCAACCTCACATTCAATGTTGGCCCTCTAACGACTTACCAGCGTGGTTCGCGAGGCTGCCGAGCATGGCCGGAATAGTCATCCCGGCTGCCGCCGCCGCGCGGCCCGCCGCGATCGGCCTTGGGGCGAGCTTCATTCACAGTCAGCTGACGCCCGCCGGAATCCTTGCCGTTGAGGCCTGCAATGGCCTTTTCTGCTTCTTCGTTGTTGGGCATTTCCACGAACCCAAAGCCTCGTGAGCGACCGGTGGCGCGGTCAGTAACGACGGTGGCGCTGTCAACGGCGCCAAAGGGCGCGAAAAGGGAGCGGAGTTCCCCTTCCGTGAGGCTGAATGAGAAATTGCCTACAAAGATCTTCTTCATGTTGGTCCTTCTACGCTTAAAGAGATTGGAGTTCTCAGCAGAAATAGGCAGGCGGCAAATTGCGAGACGTGTCTATCGCAGTCGAGGAACGCAGAAATGATAGCAGGTCATCACACATTCTTCATTACAAACGAAAAGCCCAGGCGTATTTTGGCGCTCCGACAATTAGGGAAATCTTAGGAGAAAGCCGCACCCCAATCAGTCCAAGGGAACCGGTCGCAAACCGGCATCAGGCATGTGCCGGGGCAATGAACATTTCGGAGCTAATGCCAGTGTTTCCCGCCCCTGAAGTCGAGAGACATCCCGGTACGGCAGCGCGGCAATCTTAAAGTTGGGCTCAAATTCATCCCGTCCCAACGAGGAATTACATGCCGCATTTTGTAAGAGACGTTCAAGAAATCCGTCAACGAGCGATCCATAAGATGGAAGATGGCGCCGTCACTGAAAGCTACCAGGGCGACGTCAATAAAACGATCGAGATTCTGAATGAAGCGCTGGCCACAGAGATTGTCTGCGTCCTGCGCTATATGCATCATTACTTCATGGCCACCGGCGTGCATGCCAAGAGCGTCGCCGATGAATTCAAGGAACATGCCGACGACGAGCGCGAGCATGCTGATTCCCTGGCTGAACGCATCCAGCAGCTGGGCGGAAAACCGAATTTCAATCCCAAGGGCCTGCTGGAACGCTCGGTTTCACAATACGTTGAGGGCGAAACTCTGGCCGAGATGATCCGCGAAGACCTGATTGCGGAACGCATGGTGATTGAGGTTTACCAGAAGATGGTCCGCTATTTTGCCGATCACGACATCACCACCCGGCTCCTGGTGGAGGAACTGCTCAAGAAGGAAGAAGAGCATGCCAGCGATCTCTCTGACCTGCTTTATATTACGAACCCGGAAACCGGCAAGTCTGAAGGACAGGACCCCGACGCTGATCCTTTGAAGCTGGATAAGAGTGGGCAATCGGCCGACAAGAACCAGGCCAAGACTGACAAGAAGAACAAGCCGGCGGCCTGAACAAAGACAAGCGGCCGGAAAATCAACGCTTAGGCCGCAGTCGAACCGAATTGCGCGAACCGAAATAAAGCGGTTCGCGCATCTTTGTCGCACGATCACGCGCAAGCGTGTGCCCGAAGGCTGTCGGCTAATTGCTGCCGGCTACCCCGAGCTGCGTGAGCATAAACGCGTAGTCAAAAGCGATTTCCTTCAGATGTTCATACCGTCCGGAGGCCCCGCCGTGGCCTGCCGCCATATTGGTTTTGAGCAGCAGGACATTCTTGTCAGTCTTGAGCGTACGCAGCTTGGCGACGTATTTGGCCGGCTCCCAGTACATCACCTGGCTGTCATTGAATGAGGTTTTCACCAGCAGCGCCGGATACTGGCCCTTCTTGAGGTTGTCGTACGGCGAGTACTTCAACATGTAGTCGTAGGCCGCTTTCTCATTGGGATTGCCCCACTCCTCGTATTCGGGAACGGTGAGCGGCAAAGAGGCGTCAAGCATGGTGTTCATCACGTCCACAAACGGCACATGGGACACCACCACCTTGAACAGGTCGGGACGCAGGTTAGTCACCGCTCCCATCAGCAAGCCGCCGGCGGATCCGCCTTCAATGGCGATCTTGTCGTGCGCGCCGTATTTGTTATTCACCAGGTATTCGGTGCATGCGATGAAGTCGGTAAAGGTGTTCATCTTGTTCATCATGCGACCGGCATCGTGCCATGGCTTGCCCAGATCGCCGCCGCCCCGGATGTGCGCGTAGGCCATCACCACGCCGCGATCGAGGAGAGAAAGCCGGCTGGAGCTGAAGGTCACTGGCAGGATCGCGCCGTAGGATCCGTAGGCGTAGACGTAAAGCGGGTTCGACCCGTCCGCCTTCTTCATGTCCTTGCGATAAACCAGGGAGACGGGCACTTTCACGCCGTCGGCAGCGGTGGCCCAGACTCGTTCTGATTTGTAATTGGCCGCGTCAAAACCGCCCGGGACCTCGGTCTGCTTCAATAGCGTCGAGGTGTGTTTGTCCACGTCATAATCAAAAACTGAAGCCGGCGTGACCAGCGATTGGTAGGCATAGCGCAGCTTGCTGGTCTTGTACTCGCGATTTACCTGCACCGACGACGTGTACACCGGTTCGGGATAGGTAATGCGGTTCTTTTCTCCGCCGGCAAACTTCACCACCGTGAGCTCGGGCAGGCCATGTTCGCGCTCCACCAGGACGTAGAAATCCTCAAAAACCTCAATGTCATTCAGCATCACGTCCGGGCGGACGGGCACAACTTCTTTCCAGTTCGCTTTGCCGGGCGCGCTCACTGGCGCGGACACCAGGCGGAAGGTCCGGCCTTTGTCATTGGTGCGGATCAGAAACTGGTCGCCGTGATGATCGGGATAATACTCAACATCCTGTTGCCGGGGCGCTACCATCTTCCACTCTCCCGCAGGGTCGGAGGCATCAAGGAAGCGCGCCTCTGAAGTGGTGTGGCTGCCGATCTGGAGAAAGATGTATTTGTCGCTGCGCGACTTGCCTACTCCAACGTTAAAGCGCTCGTCTTTCTCCTCATAGGCCAGCTGATCTTTTGCGGGATCAGAGCCCAGCGTATGCCGGTACAGGCGATATTGGCGCTTGGTCTTGTCCTCTTCCACGGTATAAAAAAGCGTCTTATTATCATTGGCCCAGGCGACGGAGCCCACCTTGTCGGCAATGACCTCAGAATCCTTGCCGGTGCGCAGATCGCGCACGCGCAGCTTGTACTGGCGAAACCCAGTGTTGTCTGTGGAATAGGCCAGCAGATTGCCGTCATCGCTCATTTCATAGGCGCCCAGCGCCATGAACGGCTGCCCTTTCGCCAGTTCATTCACGTCCACCGTGATCTCTTCCGCAGCCTCAAGATTGCTCTTCTTGCGGGCAAAGATGGGATACTGCTGTCCTTTTTCCCAGCGAGAATAATAGAAATAGCCGCCATCTTTATATGGGACGTTGACGTCCGTCTCCTTGATGTGGCTCACCATCTCGTCATAGAGCTTCTGCTGCAAAGCCGCGGTGGGCTTCATGACGGCGTCGGCGTAGGCATTCTCGCCTTCCAGATACTGCGCCACTTCAGGGTTCGATTTATCGCGCAGCCAGTGATAGTCATCCACCAGCCTGCCGCCGTTGACGTGATTTTCGGTGTGAATCGCTTTGGCGACCGGGGGCGGTGGGGGGGCAGGCGCGTTCGACGCGGCGCCGTTGGCGGCTTTATCTTCAGCGTTCAGAAATGTACTCATGAGGAGAAAAGAGATAACCACTGATTTTTTCATAAATCCGCCTTTTGCGTTGGAGAGGGCAGAGCCAGGCGGAATTATAAACAATCCGAAAGAGATCCAATCAAGCTATGCTGCGTGCATCGGCCAGGAAATTACTTCTTCACCGCTACCTGTGCGGCGGATTGCGGACTGGTCGCAGACTGTGGCTTAGGGCTGGTTGCGGTCTGCGGTACAGGCTGTTCACTGAGCCCGGAGGGGCTCAGAATCACCATCTTGGACCGGCCTTCGCGGCCGCCGGGCAGGAAAAGCATCTTGTGCGCGGGATCATAGGCGATGCTGAATCCCTTTACATCGGTCGGCAGCTCGTGGTCCACAACGTTGCGATTAAGATCGATGGCCAGCACCGAGCCGTCTCCGGCGGAGGCATACAGCAAATTGCTGCCTGAATCCAGAACCAGAGCGTCCATGCCGCCGGGACCGGGAATGCGCGCCATCTCAGCGCCGGTATCCGCGTTCAACACCAGCACCGCATATCGCACCGCCACATAAAGCCGTCGGCGTTCCGTATCGAGCGCGAGCCCGGTAGGTTCCGAAGCCACCAGCTTGAACCTGCCAATGATCTTGTTGGAGCTATCAATGGCGGCGACTTCATTCCTATCCTGCAAGGCCACCAGCACCGCATGCCGCACCGGGTCATAGAGCAGGTCCTGGGGGAGGGCATTTAATTCCATGACT